>NZ_VNXM01000035.1:0-76164 GCF_009820205.1 Escherichia sp. HH26CH | reverse complement strand
GCATGCGGACTGCAGGCAGAGAAAACTGGCCGATTTTCTCTGCACAGGAGGGATAATACAAGGCCTGATAAGACGCGACAGCGTCGCATCAGGCATTGTGCACGATTGCCGGATGCGGCGTGAACGCCTTATCCGGCCTGGATGGCTTGCTGCGACGAACACCAACCCTTACCCCTGACGCTTATCTTCCGTATTTGTCTCAAAATCACTGGCGTCATGGCGCTCATGCAACTGCTCATTCAGCGGTCCGTTGGTGCGGTTAACAATACGCCCACGCTTCACCGCCGGACGTTCGCCCACTTCTTTCGCCCAGCGTTGCACGTGTTTATAACTGCCCGCATCAAGAAACTCTGCGGCATCATACACACCACCTAACACCACGTTGCCAAACCACGGCCAGATCGCCATATCCGCAATGGTGTACTCATCGCCCGCAACAAACTTATGCTGCGCCAGTTGCTTATCCAGCACGTCGAGCAGGCGCTTGGCTTCCATGGTAAAGCGGTTGATGGCGTATTCAATTTTCACCGGCGCGTAATGGTAAAAGTGACCAAAACCACCGCCGAGGAACGGCGCGGCACCCTGTAACCAGAACAGCCAGTTCATTGCTTCAGTACGTTTCGCCAGATCCTGCGGCAGGAAGTAGCCAAATTTCTCCGCCAGATAAAGCAGAATCGATCCAGACTCAAACACGCGGATCGGCGGAGTATGGGTATGATCGCGTAGCGCCGGGATCTTCGAGTTTGGGTTCACTTCGACAAAGCCGCTGGAGAATTGATCGCCATCGCCAATACGAATCAGCCAGGCGTCGTACTCTGCACCAGTAACGCCCAGCGCCAGCAGCTCCTCAAGCATAATCGTTACTTTCTGTCCGTTTGGCGTTCCCAGCGAATAGAGTTGCAGCGGATGTTTGCCCACCGGCAGCGTTTTTTCATGCGTCGGACCAGAAACCGGGCGATTGATATTGGCGAACGCGCCGCCAGCGGATTTATCCCACGTCCAGACTTTCGCGGGCTGATAAGTATTGTCTGTCATAGTGAGTTGCCTTCTGAGTGGTAGTGTTGAAGCAGTGTAGCAGGTCACTTGCTGTACAGAATGTGAATTTTTTAACCCTTTGCGCCAGCCGCTGCGATGAGGTGTATGATTAGTCTGACCTCTGTCCGGTTAATGTCGCTGAGCAGGTAATCAGAGCACAACAATTACGCCAACTGCTTAGGTTGTATTGTTAAAGGTAAAGTGATGAGCAAAGGAACGACCAGCCAGGATGCCCCGTTCGGGACATTATTGGGCTACGCCCCAGGTGGGGTAGCAATCTACTCTTCAGATTACAGTTCTCTCGATCCGCAGGAATACGAAGATGACGCCGTATTCCGTAGCTATATCGACGACGAATATATGGGCCACAAATGGCAATGCGTTGAATTTGCTCGCCGTTTTCTCTTTCTGAATTACGGTGTGGTCTTCACTGACGTGGGTATGGCGTGGGAGATTTTCTCGCTGCGCTTCCTGCGTGAAGTGGTTAATGACAACATCCTGCCATTGCAGGCATTTCCTAACGGCTCGCCGCGTGCGCCGGTCGCGGGTGCGCTTCTTATCTGGGATAAAGGCGGTGAATTTAAAGACACTGGCCATGTCGCCATCATTACCCAATTGCATGGCAACAAAGTCCGTATTGCGGAACAGAACGTGATTCATTCCCCGTTACCGCAAGGGCAACAGTGGACACGCGAGCTGGAGATGGTGGTCGAAAACGGCTGCTATACCCTTAAAGACACGTTTGATGACACCACCATTCTGGGCTGGATGATCCAGACGGAAGATACCGACTACAGCTTACCGCAGCCGGAAATTGCAGGCGAGCTGCTGAAAATCAGCGGAGCGCGTCTGGAAAACAAAGGTCAGTTTGACGGAAAATGGCTGGATGAAAAAGATCCGCTACAAAATGCCTACGTGCAGGCCAACGGTCAGGTGATCAATCAGGATCCGTATCATTACTACACCATTACCGAGAGCGCAGAGCAGGAGCTGATTAAAGCCACCAACGAGCTGCACCTGATGTATCTTCACGCAACCGACAAGGTGCTGAAAGATGACAATCTGCTAGCGCTGTTCGACATTCCGAAAATCCTCTGGCCGCGTTTGCGCCTCTCCTGGCAGCGTCGTCGCCACCATATGATCACCGGTCGTATGGATTTCTGCATGGATGAGCGCGGCCTGAAAGTCTACGAATACAACGCCGATTCCGCTTCCTGTCATACCGAAGCGGGCTTGATCCTCGAACGTTGGGCAGAGCAGGGCTATAAAGGCAACGGCTTTAATCCGGCAGAAGGGCTGATTAACGAACTGGCTGGTGCCTGGAAACACAGTCGTGCACGTCCGTTTGTCCATATCATGCAGGACAAAGATATTGAGGAGAACTATCACGCACAGTTTATGGAGCAGGCGCTGCACCAGGCGGGCTTTGAAACACGTATCTTGCGCGGGCTGGATGAACTGGGCTGGGATGCTGCCGGGCAACTGATTGATGGGGAAGGGCGACTGGTTAACTGCGTGTGGAAAACCTGGGCGTGGGAAACCGCGTTTGATCAGATTCGTGAAGTTAGCGACCGTGAGTTTGCTGCGGTGCCGATCCGTACCGGTCATCCGCAAAATGAAGTGCGTTTAATTGACGTATTGCTGCGCCCGGAAGTGCTGGTCTTTGAGCCGCTGTGGACGGTGATCCCCGGCAACAAAGCGATTCTGCCGATCCTCTGGTCGCTGTTCCCGCACCATCGTTACCTACTGGATACCGATTTCACTGTTAATGATGAACTGGTAAAAACAGGTTACGCAGTGAAACCGATCGCCGGTCGCTGTGGCAGTAACATCGACCTCGTCAGCCATCATGAAGAGGTGCTGGATAAAACCAGCGGTAAATTTGCCGAGCAGAAAAACATCTATCAGCAACTGTGGTGTTTGCCGAAAGTGGACGGTAAATATATTCAGGTATGTACCTTCACCGTTGGCGGCAACTACGGTGGGACGTGTTTGCGCGGTGATGAATCACTGGTCATTAAAAAAGAGAGTGATATTGAACCGTTAATTGTGGTGAAAGAGTAATACATGTTGTAGCAACCCCGTACTGATTATGAAGAATAGTCAGTACGGGGATTAATCAAAATATTCAATATTTATATATTTCAATGTCTATTCATTTTATATGTGAATATATTAACCAGCAGAATACCTGTGTTCTAATTATTTTTAAATATTTTGAATGAATGCTTATTGTCTGATACACAAGAAATAACACTCTTTTTATCGTTAAAAGATGATATTTCACTTTGCCCACGCCGTGAAAGTCACTGATAATGCGTCCGTTCGTAAATTCAAAATGGCGTAATCTAATATATGCTAAATTTATTTGTTGGCCTTGATATATACACAGGGCTTTTGTTATTACTTGCTCTGGCATTTGTGTTGTTCTACGAAGCAATCAATGGTTTTCATGACACGGCGAATGCGGTGGCAACCGTTATTTATACTCGTGCCATGCAGCCACAGCTTGCCGTGGTGATGGCGGCATTTTTTAACTTTTTTGGCGTATTGCTAGGCGGACTTAGCGTTGCCTATGCCATTGTCCATATGTTGCCAACCGATTTGTTGCTGAATATGGGGTCAACTCACGGCCTGGCGATGGTCTTTTCCATGCTGCTGGCGGCGATTATCTGGAACCTGGGAACGTGGTTCTTTGGTTTACCGGCCTCCAGTTCGCATACCTTGATTGGTGCGATTATCGGCATCGGTTTAACCAACGCGCTGTTAACCGGCTCATCGGTGATGGATGCGTTAAACCTGCGTGAAGTGACCAAAATTTTCTCCTCGCTGATTGTTTCCCCTATCGTCGGCCTGGTCATTGCGGGAGGCCTGATATTCCTGCTGCGCCGCTACTGGAGCGGGACGAAAAAGCGTGACCGTATTCACCGCATTCCGGAAGATCGCAAAAAGAAAAAAGGCAAACGTAAGCCACCATTCTGGACGCGTATTGCGCTGATTGTTTCCGCTGCGGGCGTGGCGTTTTCGCACGGCGCGAACGACGGGCAGAAAGGGATCGGCCTGGTGATGCTGGTACTGGTGGGGATTGCTCCTGCTGGTTTCGTCGTCAATATGAATGCGTCCGGCTATGAAATTACCCGTACCCGCGATGCCGTCACCAACTTTGAACACTATCTGCAACAGCATCCTGAACTGCCGCAGAAGTTGATTGCGATGGAACCTCCATTGCCTGCGGCATCGACTGATGGCACGCAAGTAACGGAGTTTCATTGTCATCCGGCAAATACCTTTGATGCGATTGCGCGCGTTAAAACGATGTTGCCAGGTAATATGGAAAGCTACGAGCCGTTAAGCGTGAGTCAGCGCAGCCAGCTGCGCCGCATTATGCTGTGCATCTCTGATACCTCTGCGAAGCTGGCGAAACTGCCAGGCGTCAGTAAAGAAGATCAGAACCTGCTGAAAAAACTGCGCAGCGATATGTTAAGCACCATTGAGTACGCTCCGGTGTGGATCATCATGGCGGTAGCACTGGCGCTCGGCATTGGCACCATGATTGGCTGGCGTCGTGTAGCGATGACCATCGGTGAGAAGATTGGTAAGCGCGGCATGACGTATGCGCAAGGCATGGCGGCACAAATGACGGCGGCAGTGTCTATCGGCCTTGCCAGTTATATTGGGATGCCCGTCTCCACAACGCACGTCCTCTCGTCTGCGGTAGCAGGGACGATGGTGGTGGACGGCGGTGGGTTACAGCGTAAAACGGTAACCAGCATCCTGATGGCGTGGGTGTTTACTTTACCGGCGGCGATTTTTCTGTCTGGTGGGTTGTACTGGATAGCATTGCAGTTGATTTAACCTTCCTGAAAATGCCCGGTCCTGACGATCGGGCATTTCCATTTTTGACTAGTGATAACCACACGCGGTCATAAAATCCGTAATCGCTTTTTCTGCATCAACCAGCACCTTTTCCAGTGGCTGATTGGCGTCGATATCAACCAGTTGTGCACCACCAAAGGTTAACTGTGGCGTTATGGCAATCTTTCTCGCCAGCGATTCCCGTTTATGGTCGGGTTTACGCGCGCAGGCAACTTCAAGGTCAACATTGAGTTTGATAACCAGATCAGGCTTATGGCTCGCCATCCAGTGAAATGCTTTACGTTCCTGGCTTGCCAGCCATGAGACAAACCGGCCGCCTTCAACGTTAGGTGGGAACACCGTACCATCGTAAGCGCCAGGAATTTGGTCCTGAGGATAACGATCGGTTAAGACAATCAGCCCGCGACGACGACAGGCGAGCATATGACGAAAGCGTAACAGTCGGCGGGCGACGAAAGCGGTGATCACCAGGGCCGGAACCGGACCCGGCAATTTTTTTGCCGTTTTCACTTCATTTTTTTCAATAGTCTTGTGCAGAGACTTTCCCATCAACGGTAATTTTGTCACTGCACGACCGACATTTCCGGCCTGTTTCCCTAAATGAACTCTTTCGGCAGCACCATATTTTTCGACAACGGTAATAAGATGTTCACACACCGTTGACTTGCCTGAACCATCGCTACCAATAACGGCAATTAATGGAGGTGTTATTGACTGCATGAATATATCCTTAAATTTAAATATCCATCCAAAATATTTATTTGGTTAATATGTTTTTATGAAAGCGTAATTCAGGTCAATGTCACAATTAACCATTGTCACAATAAGGTTGAACGGATATTCTGAGCACGGACCACGTAATATTCAATACATTATTTGCTGCCGGGTTTTTCGTGAATCAACGTAATATGTCAATAATTAATTCCACGCCAGTGCGTGTTATTGCCATTGTAGGATGTGATGGTTCAGGTAAATCGACCCTCACGGCAAGCCTGGTAAATGAACTGGCAGCAACAATGCCAACAGAACACATTTATCTCGGGCAATCGTCCGGGCGAATTGGCGAATGGATTTCACAGCTCCCTGTTATTGGCGCACCTTTTGGGCGTTATCTGCGAAGTAAAGCGGCACATGTGCACGAAAAGCCCTCCACACCGCCTGGCAATATTACTGCGCTGGTTATTTATCTGCTTTCCTGCTGGCGGGCGTATAAGTTTCGCAAAATGTTGTGTAAAAGCCAGCAAGGCTATCTGCTCATCACCGACCGCTACCCGCAGGTTGAAGTGCCGGGTTTTCGCTTTGATGGCCCGCAACTGGCAAAAAACACGGGCGGTAACGGCTGGATAAAAATGTTAAGACAGCGCGAGCTCAAACTTTACCAATGGATGGCGTCTTATTTGCCCGTATTGTTGATTCGTCTTGGCATTGATGAACAAACCGCGTTTGCGCGTAAACCTGACCACCAACTGGCGGCATTACAGGAAAAAATCGCTGTTACGCCGCAACTGACATTCAATGGCGCAAAGATCCTTGAACTGGATGGTCGGCAACCAGCCGATGAAATTCTGCAAGCGTCACTACGCGCAATTCACGCCGCGCTTTCCTGATCACCAAATGGATAGGGGATGATTTAACGAATGGATGCACTACAAACACAAACTGTTAATAGTACAACCGCGCCGCAGCCCAACTACATTCCGGGGCTGATTGCGGTGGTCGGGTGTGATGGCACCGGTAAATCCACACTGACCACTGACCTGGTGAAATCGCTGCAACAACACTGGCAAACCGAGCGCCGCTATCTGGGGCTGCTCTCCGGCGAAGACGGCGACAAAATCAAACGGTTGCCGCTCGTTGGCGTCTGGCTGGAACGGCGACTGGCGGCCAAATCCTCGAAAACCCAAAGCATGAAAACCAAATCTCCGGCGCTATGGGCGGCGGTGATTATGTACTGCTTCTCGCTGCGAAGAATGGCGAATCTACGCAAGGTTCAGCGACTGGCGCAAAGTGGCGTTCTGGTGGTCAGCGATCGCTTCCCGCAGGCTGAAATTTCGGGCTTTTATTATGACGGACCGGGGATTGGCGTCGAGCGTGCGACCGGGAAAATCAGCATGTTTCTGGCACAGCGCGAACGGCGTTTATACCAAAAAATGGCGCAATACCGTCCTGAATTAATTATTCGTTTGGGGATTGATATTGATACAGCCATCTCCCGCAAGCCTGACCATGACTATGCCGAGCTGCAGGACAAAATCGGTGTCATGTCGACGATTGGCTATAACGGCACAAAAATTCTTGAGATTGATTCCAGAGCGCCCTACAGCGAAGTGCTGGAACAGGCACAGAAGGCGGTTTCTCTGGTTGCAATCGTTTCTGACCGCCGAAGTTTAACTTAAGGTTGGCAGGATACTTTTTACTATCAACGATAAGGTCAGGCTGAATTGGCGGGGTTTAACATCAAACATTGGTTTGCAGATGGCGCGTTTCGCACCATTATTCGCAATAGCGCCTGGTTAGGCTCCAGTAATGTCGTGAGCGCTTTGCTGGGTCTGTTGGCGCTCTCGTGTGCCGGTAAAGGGATGACGCCCGCCATGTTTGGCGTACTGGTGATTGTGCAATCGTACGCCAAGTCGATCAGCGATTTTATTAAGTTTCAGACATGGCAGCTGGTGGTTCAGTACGGAACGCCAGCCTTGACCAATAATAATCCGCAGCAATTTCGCAATGTCGTCTCATTTTCCTTCTCGTTGGATATCGTCAGCGGCGCGGTGGCGATTGTCGGCGGCATTGCCTTACTCCCTTTTCTTTCCCATTCATTAGGTCTGGATGACCAAAGCTTTTGGCTGGCAGCGCTGTATTGCACGCTCATTCCTTCAATGGCTTCCTCCACACCGACCGGCATTCTGCGTGCGGTAGATCGCTTCGATTTGATTGCTGTACAGCAGGCGACGAAACCTTTTCTGCGCGCAGCGGGGAGCGTCGTAGCCTGGTATTTTGATTTTGGTTTTGCGGGTTTTGTTATTGCCTGGTACGCATCGAATCTGGTTGGCGGCACCATGTACTGGTGGTTTGCCGCGCGCGAATTACGCCGCAGAAATATCCATAACGCCTTCAAATTGGATCTGTTTGAGTCTGCCCGACACATTAAAGGCGCGTGGAGTTTTGTCTGGTCAACCAACATTGCCCACTCCATCTGGTCGGCACGTAACTCGTGCAGCACAGTGTTGGTGGGGATCGTGTTAGGACCCGCTGCCGCCGGGTTATTTAAAATCGCCATGACATTCTTCGATGCCGCCGGAACGCCAGCGGGTTTACTGGGCAAAAGTTTTTACCCAGAGGTGATGCGTTTAGATCCGCGTACCACCAGACCGTGGCTCCTTGGCGTGAAGTCTGGATTGCTGGCTGGCGGGATTGGCATTCTGGTGGCGCTCGCGGTGTTAATCGTTGGTAAGCCACTTATTTCACTGGTGTTTGGTGTTAAGTATCTCGAAGCGTATGACCTGATCCAGGTAATGCTCGGAGCCATTGTTATTTCGATGCTGGGCTTCCCACAGGAGTCATTGCTATTGATGGCGGGAAAACAGCGCGCTTTTCTCGTGGCGCAAACCATCGCCTCAATCGGCTACATCGTATTGCTGTTCATGTTCTGTCATCTGTTTGGCGTGCTGGGGGCTGCATTTGCTTACTTCGGTGGGCAATGTCTGGATGTGGTGCTCTCGTTAATTCCAACCTTAAAGGCATTTTTTCAGCGCCATTCCTTGCTTTATAACGCAGCCGGAGAGAAATCCTGATGATGAGAAAATATTTCCCGCTTGAGGCGAGCGAGCGTCTATTTATTGCAGTTGAAGAAGATGATGTCGTTGATGCGCAGGTCAGTTTACCGCCGACTATCGCAACAGGTTGTACCACCGAAATCATTCATGATAATTACGCGTTATGCCTGCAATTCTGGCTGAATGGCGTTGATCGTCAGGAATTACTGCGTTTAATCCACAAACAAGCCAAAGGCGAGGGGCTTACGGCTGACGAGCGTAAACAGTTTAAATATATGCGGGCGCGCTATAAGCATCTGCGTTTCGCTCAGCGACTGTATCTGAAAAAACACCAGGCAGGATTTTTATTCGGCAAAACGACGGTATGTCTGGGCCATTTTCAGGATGGTTTCCGTAACGGTAAAAAAAATATTGTGTCGTATTACGGCAACCTGTTACGGATTTATTTAAGCTCTCCGGTCTGGTCGTTGGTGAACTATTCATTACGCCATAGCCAGTTAGAAAGCGTAAGCGGTTTTATTGCCTATCGGCAAAAGCAAATGCATACCCTGAAAGAGATAATTGCCAAACCGCGACTAACCGGCAGGGAATTTCATGATGTGCGAAAAATCATCAGCCAGCAGGTTTCTTATTACGACACCCTAAGATCGCTTGATCCTGAAAATAAAGAAGCGTTACAGATTTCCCGCTTCCTCGCCGCCATTAATGGCCTGATGGGGGATAAACACGACGACATGGTGGCGGATGATATGGAAAACCGCCAGTCGTATGATGCACCGATGGCGCTGGATAGCGATATTCGTCAGCGCTTAGAACTGCTGATTTCGCGTTTTCCGCTATAACCGGAGCAATGATGTCATCTCGTTTGATTATTGCGCTGATTATCATGCTCTTAGCCCCGGGTGTGCAGGCGCACAATTTCGTCACTGGTAAAACGGTTACCCCTGTTTATATCCAGGAAGGCGGCGAGCTGCTTCTGAATAGCGACGACGAAATTCACTACCAAAAGTGGAACAGCACACAGCTGGCGGGAAAAGTCCGCATTATTCAGTATATCGCCGGGCGTAAGTCGGCGAAGAAAAAGAACTCACTGTTAATTAAAGCGGTTGAAGCGGCAAACTTTCCGCAGGATCGTTTTCAGCCCACCACCATTGTGAACACCGATGATGCCATCTTTGGTACTGGCTATTTTGTCGTTGGCAAAATCGAAAAAAATAAACGCCGCTATCCGTGGGCGCAATTCGTTATTGACGGCAATGGTCTGGGACGCATTGCCTGGCGGTTGCCGGAGCAGAGTTCAACCATTCTGGTGCTGAATAAAGCCGGGCAAATTCAGTGGGCAAAGGACGGCAGCCTGACGCCGGAAGAGGTAGATCATGTCATTGCGCTGGCGCAGAAGCTGATCAATGAATAAAAAACTCAAAGGATTGAGGGCGTTAGTGAGATGAAGCTGGTTGAACACTACATCATGCGTGGTACGCGCCGTCTGGTGCTGATTATCGTCGGTTTTCTGATCTTTATTTTCGCCAGCTACTCCGCACAGCGTTATCTGACCGAAGCGGCAAATGGGACATTAGCTCTTGATGTTGTGCTGGATATTGTTTTCTACAAGGTGCTGATTGCACTGGAGATGTTGTTACCTGTTGGACTGTATGTGTCAGTTGGCGTGACGCTAGGGCAGATGTATACCGACTCGGAAATTACCGCTATTTCTGCGGCGGGAGGGAGTCCGGGACGCTTGTATAAAGCCGTTCTTTTTCTGGCGATACCGCTAAGTATTTTTGTCACCCTTCTGTCGATGTATGGTCGGCCATGGGCTTATGCGCAGATTTATCAACTGGAGCAACAGTCGCAGTCGGAGCTGGATGTTCGCCAGTTGCGGGCAAAGAAATTTAACACTAACGATAACGGACGAATGATCCTTTCGCAGACGGTTGATCAGGATAATAATCGCCTGACTGACGTGCTGATTTATACTTCTACTGCCAATCGAACCCGTATTTTCCGCGCCCGTTCGGTTGATGTAGTTGACCCATCACCCGAGAAACCGACCGTTATGTTGCATAACGGGACCGCCTATCTTCTCGATCATCAGGGGCGTGACGACAACGAACAGATCTACCGTAATCTGCAATTGCATCTGAATCCGCTGGATCAAAGCCCTAACGTCAAACGCAAAGCAAAATCGGTCACGGAGCTGGCGCGCTCCGCCTTTCCTGCCGATCATGCCGAACTGCAATGGCGACAAAGCCGTGGCCTGACAGCATTGTTGATGGCGCTGCTGGCCATTTCATTAAGTCGGGTAAAACCGCGGCAAGGGCGATTTTCAACGTTATTGCCACTGACGTTGCTGTTTGTTGCCATTTTTTATGGCGGCGACGTCTGCCGTACGCTGGTGGCTAACGGCGCGATTCCCCTCATTCCTGGTTTGTGGTTAGTACCCGGACTCATGCTAATGGGCCTGCTGATGCTGGTCGCACGCGACTTCTCTTTGCTGCAGAAATTTTCCCGATGAATGTTTTCAGTCGCTATTTAATCCGTCATCTCTTTCTCGGTTTTGCCGCCGCCGCAGGGCTATTGCTGCCGCTTTTTACCACCTTCAACCTGATTAACGAACTGGATGATGTCAACCCGGGTGGTTATCGCTGGACTCAGGCGGTGCTGGTGGTGCTGATGACCTTACCGCGCACACTGGTCGAACTTTCGCCGTTTATCGCCTTATTGGGAGGGATTGTCGGCCTGGGGCAGTTATCGAAAAACAGTGAGCTTACCGCCATTCGCAGCACGGGGTTTTCTATCTTCCGTATTGCACTGGTGGCGCTGGTTGCCGGGATATTGTGGACTGTTTCATTAGGCGCGATAGATGAGTGGGTGGCGTCGCCATTGCAGCAACAGGCGCTGCAAATCAAATCGACTGCCACTGCGTTGGGGGAGGACGATGACATTACCGGCAATATGCTGTGGGCCAGGCGTGGTAATGAATTTGTGACGGTGAAATCGCTGAACGAGCAGGGCCAGCCGGTGGGCGTGGAGATATTTCATTACCGCGACGATCTCTCGCTCGAATCCTACATTTATGCACGCAGTGCCACCATTGAAGACGACAAAACGTGGATCCTGCATGGTGTGAATCATAAAAAATGGCTGAATGGCAAAGAAACGCTGGAAACATCTGATAATCTTGCCTGGCAATCGGCCTTCACCAGTATGAATCTTGAAGAGTTATCGATGCCGGGAAATACTTTTTCTGTCCGTCAACTTAATCATTACATCCATTATTTGCAGGAAACCGGGCAACCCAGCAGCGAATACCGCCTTGTACTGTGGGAAAAACTGGGACAACCCATCTTGACCCTGGCGATGATTTTGCTGGCTGTGCCGTTTACCTTTAGTGCCCCGCGTTCGCCTGGGATGGGTAGCCGTCTCGCTGTAGGCGTCATCGTGGGCTTACTCACCTGGATCAGCTATCAAATCATGGTCAATCTGGGATTGCTATTTGCGTTGAGCGCACCTGTTACCGCGCTCGGTTTACCGATAGCGTTTATGCTGGTGGCGTTGAGCCTGGTGTATTGGTATGACAGTCAACATTAAACCCGCCGTGGCGCAGCACCACAGCGGGCTCACATTACTGCTTCAGAGTAGCAAATGCCTGAATGATGGCATCGATTTGCTCACGAGTGTGGGCAGCGTTTACGCTACAGCGCAGCAGCGTGATGCCTGCAGGCGCGGCAGGTGGCAGGATAAGATTCACATAAACGCCCAGCGAAATAAGCTCGCGCCAGATGCGTAAACCTTCCTCTTTCGAACCGATTATCACTGGCACTACCGGGCTAATATGTGAACTTAACTCGTAACCCAGTTTTTGCAGACCGTCATACAGATGGTTGGCGTTATCCATCAGCTTTTGCCGCAACTCTGGTTGTGAGGCAATGGTTCTTAACGACGAGCGCACGGTCGCAATGCAGGACGGAGAAGGAGAGGCGGTAAAAATATACGGGCGGCTGCCGTAGCGCAGCACTTCCATCGCTTCCGAACCGACAGCAAAACCGCCAATCGAGGCCAGACTTTTACTGAAGGTACCAACGATAATATCCACATCATCTTCAACGCCAACGGCTTCAGCCAGTCCGCGCCCCGTTGCGCCTAACACGCCAAACGAATGCGCTTCATCGACAATCAAATAACCACCGAGACGACGTTTGATATCAACAATTTCCGCCAGCGGCGCAACGTCACCGAGCATACTGTAGATGCCTTCAACGATGATAATCGCCTCTTTTGCCCGTTCACCGAGGCGAACCATGCGCCGTTCCAGATCTTTAGCATCGTTATGGCGGAAACGAATAATTTCCGCTCCACCGAGAGAACAGGCGTCATAAATACTGGCGTGGCTGTCGGCATCCAGTAACACTACGGCGTTATGGTCGGCAAGGGCGCTGATGACGCCTAAATTCGCGGTATAACCGGTTGAAAAAACGATAGCGGAAGGGCGCTTGAAAAACTCGGCAATCTCTTTCTCTAACGCCAGATGTGGCGCATAGCTGCCGTTTGCCATACGAGAACCGGTGGTGCCGGTGCCTTGGGCCGCTAACGCTGCCTGACCTTCGGTGATGGCATCATGATTGAAAGTTAAACCGAGATAATTATTAGTCCCGGCCAGAATCACTTTTTTATTGCCGATACGGCCTTCAGTGGCGGAGTACACTTCATCAATACAGGTACCAAACGGCGTTAATCCGTTGTCACTAAATTGCAGTCGCTCGCCAGCAAGGCGCGCATATTTATCGTATAGCCCCATTATTTATTCTCCAGCCATGGAAGTAGAGTTTCCATTAATTGCGCAGGGGTTTTGACATCCAGCAGAATATTAATAGGAATGGAAATATCGAATCTGTCTTCCAGCATCATTAAGAGATCCATCACTTTGATCGACTCCAGGCCAAGATCGTTGACGAGATCGCTGTCGGGCTTAATTTCCACACCGTTTTCGACCAAATCCTGTAAACAGGAAAGGATGTAATCCATTACTATTTCACGATTTACCATAGAAACGTTAACACACCTTTAAACAAGACAATCAAAATAGCCCGTTGCGTAATGCGTGTTCCAGGCTAATCCCGGGAAACCAATTAATATCTTCAGAAATACGGTTATTACTTGCTGACCAGTCGGCGTGGGTTAATTCACGGATTTTCGAGCGGGTCAGCATAGGTTCTTTACCTGCCAGGCGACTCAACGCGGTACTGATATCCGCAAGGCAGGTGAGTACCGACAGAGGAATACCAACCATTCGAACGGAACCGCAACGGGCGTCGGCGGCAAGTTGCTGTACGCGTTGCCAGTCATAGCCGCTGGCGACGCCATCGCATAATTCATAGGTTTGCGTCTGTACAGTTTCGGCGCTTAACCACTGCCCCACGGCTTGCGCGAAATCGGTGACGTGCAGGAAAGAGAGCTGTGTATCTGGCGCACCAAGTCGTGGCAGCAGGCCGCGCAGCATCCAGTCAAACAGCGGTTTTAACTCTTTATCGCCGGGACCATACACGGCTGTCGGGCGAAAAATGCCCAGCGTAATTTCGTCAGCCATTGCGGTCAGTCGTTGTTCGGCGACGTGTTTGGAATTTGCGTACCAGGAGAGTTCGGGATGGCGCGCCGCCAGCGAAGAGATAAACAGAAAACGTTGGCAAAAGCCGCTCTCTTTTGCCGCTTGCATCAGGCGCAGGCTGCCGTCAACGTTACAGCGGGTAAAAATCTCTTCTTTGTGTCCGCGCACTTGCCCGGCGCAATGGACCACCGCGCTGGCTCCGGCAACCAGTTCGCTAAGCGAATGTGTATCTTCCAGCGAACCGCGCACCCAGATGAGATTATCATTGACGTGAGCGCGGGCAGTACGCGTCAATGCGCGAACGTGAAAGCCGCGGGCGAGCAGGTTATCGATAATATATTTACCGATAAACCCGGTAGCGCCCGTCACCGCGACAGTTTGATTCATGCCATGGATTCCTGCACATGAAGGCTTGCAGCATAACGTTTTTTCGCTTCCGCACGGGCAGGCTTGCCGGAGGACGTTCGGGGAATACTGTGGGGCGGCAACAGATCGATAGCCGCTGTTACGCCAAATTCGCTTTGGATCCGTGCTGCCAGTGCGTGGATAAGCTGCCCACGACGTTCTTCGTCGCTGATCCTACACTGGATCTGCAAAATGATTTTTTCCTGGGCGGTAACAAAAGCAATCGCATCGCCAGAATGAATTTCCGGTTCCTGTTCCGCAATATATTCAATATCCTGCGGCCAGATATTACGGCCACGAATAATAATCAGATCTTTAATGCGCCCGGTGACATACAGATAACCGTCCAGCAGATAACCGAGGTCGCCGGTATCTAACCAGCCCGTCGCGGCAATCTCGTCTTGCGAAACCTGGTCGCCAAAGTAACCGCTCATCAGGCTGGGGCCGGAGATGCAAATATGGCCTACCACACGTTCCGCGACCGGCATACCTGCTTCATTGCGGATTTCAATGCCATGTTCCGGCAACGCTTTACCGCAGTTGACGAAAGTCGATACGGCGCGTGTTTCAGCACCCGGCGCGACGGCTTTGCCCTGATATTCAAGGATGTCGCGATCCACTTCGTTAACCACAACCCCGGAGGCTTCATCAGAGAAGCTGACAGCCAGCGCATTTTCTGCCAGTCCGTAGCACGGCATGAAAGTTTTATCGTCAAAGTTAACCTGACGGAAACATTCAGCGAATTGATGGAGTTGTTCTGCGGAGATCGGCTCAGCACCAATACCAGCAACGCGCCAGCAGGAAAGATCCAGTTCAGCGAGATCTTTTTCATTCACGCGGCGCTGGCACAATTCATAGCCAAACGGCGGCGCAACGGAAACGGTGCCGCGATTTTTACTGATCAATTTAAGCCATTGCAGAGGACGCATGGCAAAATCCTGAGTGCGCAAATAATCTACTGAGAGCTGCGTGGCGACGGGGGTCAGGAGAAAGCCGACCAGTCCCATATCATGGTAGAAAGGCAGCCAGGAGACGCAGCGGTCGCCAGGGCGTAATTTAATGCCATCGTGGCTTATAGCACGTAGATTAGCCATCACTTCGCGATGGGTGATAATGACGCCACGGGGAAAACGGGTGCTGCCGGAGGTGTACTGGAGGTAGGCGATATCGTTCGGAACTGGACGCTGGAGTACAACATCGGCTTCCGGTAATGCCTTAAACCAGGCGTGGCTTAAAACATGTAATTCGGGGTTGTTATGCGTAGCAGCATTGACCAGTGGCAACCACTCATCACCAGTGATAATGGCTGCGGGCTGGCAACTTGCCAGTAAACCCTGCAGTTTGGCGCTCCAGGAATCCCGCTGACCGACGCCCATTGGAATTGCCAACGGGACGGCGACTAAGCCGGCATACTGGCAGGCAAAAAAAGCCTCTACAAACCCGCTACTCGTTTCGGCAATCAGCGCCACGCGATCGCCTTTTTTCAGATTCAGTGATAACAACCGCTTCGCACCAGCTTCGGCACGCGCTTTTAACGTCTGATATTCCAGTTGATCTTCAAGTTGGCAACGTCTGTCATAAAAATTCATTCCGGCGCTACTCAGAGCGGCGTAGTCCAAAGCATCAACCAGCGTTGGAAAATCGGCATAGCGCATAGGTAGGGAATGCGTAAAGATGTTATTAGACATATACACCACGAAAAAAATTGGATATCAGAAATAAAATGACAATAATGCGGTGGATTATATAGGCATAAAAGATAAATGAGATAGTATTTTCATCGGTGCGATATTGAACATTGATTTAAATAATAGGTTTGGCTTTGTTGTTTTTATTGTGAATGATATTTAATTTATGAATATATTAAGAAGAAGCCTTGTTTGGTTGCCTTAAATCGACAAAAGGCATTGAGGCGCTTCTGTGTAGTCTCTGACCTTATCTTAATTATTAATAAATACTATTTATTCTTTGTTTGTATTCTTTGGGTTGATTATTAAGATGCCGTTCGTTGCTGTTGCAATCTGTTTGTCACCGTTAATTATTTGTTATCCACAGAGATATGGAATGCGATCTGCTGATGATTAAAATTGAAAAAGTAATTAATAAAAATGACCTTAAGGCATTTATCGCTTTTCCGTCATCACTTTATCCCGATGATCCAAACTGGATACCCCCTTTGTTCATTGAACGCAGCGAGCATTTGTCGGCGAAGAATCCGGGGACGGACCATATTATCTGGCAGGCGTGGGTAGCAAAAAAAGCGGGGCAGATAGTCGGGCGGATTACCGCGCAAATCGATACCTTGCACCGCGAGCGTTACGGTGACGATACCGGTCATTTTGGCATGATTGACGCCATTGATGATCCGCAGGTTTTTGCCGCTTTGTTTGGCGCAGCGGAAGCATGGTTGAAGTTACAAGGTGCCAGTATGATCAGCGGGCCTTTCAGCCTGAATATCAATCAGGAAAGCGGATTACTGATTGAAGGGTTTGACACACCACCCAGTGCGATGATGCCACACGGCAAACCGTGGTATGCCGCGCATATTGAACAACTGGGTTATCACAAAGGCATTGATTTACTGGCGTGGTGGATGCAGCGAACCGATCTCACGTTCTCTCCGGCGCTAAAAAAACTGATGGATCAGGTACGCAAAAAGGTGACCATTCGTTGCATCAATCGTCAGCGGTTTGCTGAAGAGATGCAGATCCTGCGTGAGATTTTCAACTCTGGCTGGCAGCACAACTGGGGATTTGTGCCGTTTACCGAACATGAATTCGCTACCATGGGCGATCAACTAAAGTATCTGGTACCGGACGATATGATCTACGTCGCCGAGATTGATTCTGCTCCCTGCGCGTTTATAGTCGGCTTGCCGAACATCAACGAGGCGATTGCCGATCTGAACGGATCGCTCTTTCCCTTCGGCTGGGCAAAATTGCTGTGGCGCTTAAAAGTCAGCGGTGTGCGAACTGCGCGAGTGCCGCTGATGGGCGTGCGTGACGAGTATCAGTTCAGCCGCATCGGCCCGGTGATTGCGCTGTTATTGATTGAAGCCTTACGCGATCCGTTTGCTCGCCGGAAGATCGATGCGCTGGAAATGTCATGGATCCTCGAAACCAATACAGGCATGAATAACATGCTGGAACGCATTGGAGCGGAGCCGTACAAGCGTTACCGATTGTATGAAAAGCAGATTTGATGGCAGTCACCCCTGCTTCATCTCCAGCGGCACCGCCGAGCGAATCAAATGGTGGCCTTCCAGCTCGATATCGTGGAGATTCTTTTTCACGGTCCGCACATGATCGCGTGCTGCGCGCTGGGCGACGTGTGGCAGCCGCTGCAACACCGCGTTGTAGATCCGCGCATGTTGGCGATCGATCTGCTTTTTTTGCTGTGGTCGATGGTAGAGATTATTTACGCTGGCAAACACTGAATTAAACATCAGATCGGTCAATGATTGCAGCGTAAAAACTAGCACCTGATTGTGGGAAGCCTGACAAATGGCAAGATGGAAAGCATGATCCAGCTGCGCATGTTCGATCAGCGAAATTTCTTTGTTGTTCTCACTGGCTGCGAGCATTTTTTCATAACAGCGGGTTATCAAAACAAAATCAGCCTGGGTTCCCAGCGTAGCTGCCAACCTTGCCGATTCGCCTTCCAGCAATGCGCGAACGTCGAGTAGATCGTACAGCGTTCGCGGCTGCGTGCTGAACAGATGAATTAGCGGGCTGGTGTCCTGCACTCTATTAAGCCGTGCTACTCGGGAATCGCGCCCCTGCGCTGTTTCAATAATCCCGCGTCCGCGCAGCACGGTCAGCCCTTCACGCAGTGCGGAACGCGAGAAGCCGAGCTTTTCACACAGTCGACGCTCCGAAGGAAGCGGCTGACCGACCTTCAGCACGCCGTCGATAATTAACCGTTCGATACTCTCTGCAACCACTTCGCAAATAGGGCGACGTTCATCTTTCATTCCCGGACCTCGTGCACAGGTAGGACCAATTTTTCTGTTCTTGATTCGCAAAACACGCACATCACGTAAGTGATTATGTTACATCAATTTAACATTAAGTTAACCAAGGCAAGGTCACAGAGCTGGAAAAAAAATGGTCTGACCGGTAGCTAAAGAGATAGACGAAAACGAAAAGCCCGCTTAATAACTGTTCACAGAAGCAGCGCGCAAAAATCAGCTGCCACACAACACAACAAAGCGAACCCTACTCATGAGCATCTTGTACGAAGAGCGTCTTGATGGCGCTTTACCCGATGTCGACCGTACATCGGTACTGATGGCACTGCGTGAGCATGTCCCTGGACTGGAGATCCTGCATACCGATGAGGAGATCATTCCTTACGAGTGTGACGGGTTGAGCGCGTATCGTACGCGTCCATTACTGGTTGTTCTGCCTAAGCAGATGGAACAGGTGACGGCGATTCTCGCTGTCTGCCACCGTTTGCATGTACCGGTAGTGACCCGTGGCGCAGGCACCGGACTTTCTGGCGGTGCGCTGCCGCTGGAAAAAGGTGTGTTGTTGGTGATGGCGCGCTTTAAAGGAATCCTCGACATTAACCCCGTTGGTCGCCGTGCGCGTGTGCAGCCGGGCGTGCGTAACCTGGCGATCTCCCAGGCTGTTGCGTCGCATAATCTCTATTACGCGCCGGATCCTTCCTCACAAATCGCCTGTTCCATTGGCGGCAACGTGGCGGAAAACGCCGGGGGCGTCCACTGTCTGAAATATGGTCTGACCGTACATAACCTGCTGAAAATTGAAGTGCAAACGCTGGATGGCGAGGCACTAACGCTGGGATCGGACGCGCTGGATTCGCCCGGTTTTGACCTACTGGCGCTGTTCACCGGATCGGAAGGCATGCTCGGCGTGACCACCGAAGTGACGGTAAAACTGCTGCCGAAGCCCCCTGTGGCACGAGTTCTGTTAGCCAGCTTTGACTCGGTAGAAAAAGCCGGACTTGCGGTTGGCGACATCATCGCTAATGGCATTATCCCCGGCGGGCTGGAGATGATGGATAACCTGTCGATCCGCGCGGCGGAAGATTTTATTCATGCCGGTTATCCCGTCGACGCCGAAGCGATTTTGTTATGCGAGCTGGACGGCGTGGAGTCTGACGTACAGGAAGACTGCGAGCGGGTTAACGACATCTTGTTGAAAGCGGGCGCGACTGACGTCCGTCTGGCACAGGACGAAGCAGAGCGCGTACGTTTCTGGGCCGGTCGCAAAAACGCCTTCCCGGCGGTGGGACGTATTTCCCCGGATTACTACTGCATGGATGGCACCATCCCGCGTCGCGCTCTGCCTGGCGTACTGGAAGGCATTGCCCGTTTATCGCAGCAATATGATTTACGCGTTGCCAACGTCTTTCATGCCGGAGACGGCAATATGCACCCGTTAATCCTTTTCGATGCCAACGAACCCGGTGAATTCGCCCGTGCGGAAGAATTGGGTGGGAAGATCCTTGAACTCTGTGTTGAAGTAGGCGGCAGTATCAGTGGGGAACATGGCATCGGGCGCGAAAAAATCAATCAGATGTGCGCCCAGTTCAACAGTGATGAAATTACTACCTTTCATGCAGTCAAGGCGGCGTTTGATCCTGATGGTTTGCTGAACCCTGGGAAAAACATCCCCACACTGCACCGCTGCGCTGAATTTGGTGCCATGCACGTGCATCACGGTCATTTACCTTTCCCTGAACTGGAGCGTTTCTGATGCTACGCGAGTGTGATTACAGCCAGGTACTGCTGGAGCAGGTGAATCAGGCAATTAGCGATAAAACGCCGCTGGCGATTCAGGGAAGCAATAGCAAAGCCTTTTTAGGTCGTCCTGTCATCGGGCAAACGCTGGATGTGCGTTGCCATCGCGGCATTGTTAATTACGACCCGACCGAGCTGGTGATTACCGCGCGTGCCGGAACACCGCTGGTGGCGATTGAAGCGGCGCTGGAGAGCGCGGGGCAAATGCTCCCCTGCGAGCCACCGCATTATGGTGAAGAAGCCACCTGGGGCGGGATGGTCGCCTGCGGGCTGGCAGGGCCGCGTCGCCCGTGGAGTGGTTCAGTACGCGATTTTGTCCTCGGTACGCGCATTATTACCGGCACTGGAAAACATCTGCGCTTTGGTGGCGAAGTGATGAAAAACGTTGCCGGATACGATCTCTCGCGGTTAATGGCCGGAAGCTACGGCTGTCTTGGCGTGCTCACTGAAATCTCGATGAAAGTGTTGCCGCGACCGCGCGCCACACTGAGCTTGCGTCGGGAAATAAGCCTGCAAGAAGCCATGAATGAAATCGCCCAGTGGCAACTCCAGCCATTACCCATTAGTGGCTTATGTTACTTCGACAATGCGTTGTGGATCCGCCTTGAGGGCGGCGAAGGATCGGTAAAAGCAGCACGTGAACTGCTGGGTGGCGAAGAGGTTGCGGGTCAGTTCTGGCAGCAATTGCGTGAACAACAACTGCCGTTCTTCTCATTACCGGGCACTTTATGGCGTATTTCCTTACCCACCGATGCGCCGATGATGGATTTACCCGGCGAGCAACTGATCGACTGGGGCGGCGCGTTACGTTGGCTGAAATCGACAGCCGATGACAATCAAATCCATCGCATTGCCCGCAACGCAGGCGGTCATGCGACCCGCTTTAGTGCCGGAGATGGTGGCTTTGCCCCGCTACCGGCTCCTTTATTCCGCTATCACCAGCAGCTTAAACAGCAGCTCGACCCTTGCGGCGTGTTTAACCCCGGTCGCATGTACGCGGAACTTTAAGGAGCAGGCTATGCAAACCCGGTTAACTGAAGAGATGCTTCAGAACGCGCGTGCGCTGGAAGCCGACAGCATCCTGCGCGCCTGTGTTCACTGTGGATTTTGTACCGCAACCTGCCCAACTTATCAGCTTTTAGGCGATGAACTGGACGGGCCGCGCGGGCGCATCTATCTGATTAAACAGGTGCTGGAGGGCAACGAAGTCACGCTTAAAACGCAGGAGCATCTCGATCGCTGTCTCACTTGTCGCAATTGTGAAACCACCTGTCCTTCTGGTGTGCGCTATCACAATTTGCTGGATATCGGGCGTGATATTGTCGAGCAGAAAGTGAAACGCCCACTGCCGGAGCGAATGCTGCGCGAAGGATTGCGCCAGGTAGTGCCGCGTCCGGCGGTCTTCCGTGCGCTGACGCAGGTAGGGCTGGTGCTGCGACCGTTTTTACCGGAACAGGTCAGAGCAAAACTGCCTGCTGAAACCGTGAAAGCTAAACCGCGTCCACCGCTGCGCCATAAGCGTCGGGTTTTAATGCTGGAAGGCTGCGCCCAGCCTACGCTTTCGCCCAACACCAACGCGGCAACTGCGCGAGTGCTGGATCGTCTGGGGATCAGCGTCATGCCAGCTAACGAAGCAGGCTGTTGTGGCGCGGTGGACTATCATCTTAATGCGCAAGAGAAAGGGTTAGCGCGGGCGCGCAATAATATTGATGCCTGGTGGCCCGCGATTGAAGCAGGTGCCGAGGCAATTTTGCAGACTGCCAGCGGCTGCGGCGCGTTTGTCAAAGAGTATGGGCAGATGCTGAAAAACGATGCGTTGTATGCCGATAAAGCGCGTCAGGTCAGTGAGCTGGCGGTCGATTTAGTCGAACTTCTGCGCGAGGAACCGCTGGAAAAACTGGCAATTCGCGGCGATAAAAAACTGGCTTTCCACTGCCCGTGTACCCTACAACATGCGCAAAAGCTGAACGGCGAAGTAGAAAAAGTGTTACTTCGTCTTGGATTTACCTTAACCGACGTTCCCGACAGCCATCTGTGCTGCGGGTCGGCGGGAACGTATGCATTAACGCATCCCGATCTGGCGCGCCAGCTGCGGGATAACAAAATGAATGCGCTGGAAAGCGGCAAACCGGAAATGATCGTCACCGCCAACATTGGTTGCCAGATGCATCTGGCGAGTGCCGGTCGTACCTCTGTGCGTCACTGGATTGAAATTGTAGAACAAGCCCTTGATAAGGAATAACAAAATGAAAACTAAAGTCATTCTTAGCCAGCAAATGGCGAGTGCAATTATTGCCGCAGGTCAGGAAGAGGCGCAGAAAAATAACTGGTCTGTTTCCATTGCTGTTGCCGATGACGGCGGTCATCTGTTGGCGTTAAGTCGCATGGATGATTGCGCGCCAATTGCGGCTTACATCTCCCAGGAGAAAGCGCGTACCGCCGCGCTGGGGCGTCGTGAAACTAAGGGCTATGAAGAGATGGTGAACAACGGACGTACCGCGTTCGTGACTGCGCCGTTACTGACGTCTCTGGAAGGTGGCGTACCGGTTGTTGTGGATGGGCAAATTATTGGTGCCGTGGGGGTTTCTGGTTTAACCGGAGCACAGGATGCGCAGGTCGCGAAAGCGGCAGCAGCGGTGTTGGCGAAATAAGCGAAAACGAGGAGATAAACAATGAGTCAAACCATAACCCAGGGCCGTTTACGCATTGACGCCAATTTTAAACGTTTTGTGGATGAAGAAGTTTTGCCTGGCGTGGAACTGGATGCTGCCGCGTTCTGGCACAATGTTGATGAGATCGTTCACGATCTGGCGCCAGAGAATCGTCAGTTGCTGGCAGAGCGCGATCGCATTCAGGCGGCGCTTGATGAGTGGCATCGCAGCAATCCGGGGCCGGTAAAAGATAAAGCGGCCTATAAATCTTTCCTGCGTGAACTGGGCTACCTGGTGCCACAGCCTGACCACGTTACGGTGGAAACCACGGGCATCGACAGCGAAATCACCAGCCAGGCGGGGCCACAGCTGGTGGTTCCGGCAATGAATGCTCGCTACGCGCTGAACGCGGCGAACGCTCGCTGGGGCTCACTGTACGATGCGTTATACGGCAGCGACATCATCCCGCAGGAAGGGGCGATGGTCAGCGGCTACGATCCGCAGCGTGGTGAGCAGGTTATCGCCTGGGTTCGGTGTTTCCTCGATGAATCACTACCGCTGGAAAATGGCAGCTATCAGGATGTGGTGGCGTTTAAGGTGGTCGATAAACAATTACGCATCCAGTTGAAAAATGGTAAAGAAACCACGTTACGTACTCCAGCACAGTTTGTCGGTTACCGTGGCGATGCCGCTGCGCCGACCTGCATTTTGCTGAAAAATAACGGCCTGCATATTGAGCTACAAATCGATGCCAACGGGCGGATTGGCAAAGACGATCCGGCGCACATCAACGATGTTATCGTCGAAGCGGCCATCAGTACCATTCTCGATTGCGAAGATTCGGTCGCGGCGGTTGATGCGGAAGATAAAATCCTGCTGTATCGCAACCTGCTGGGCCTGTTGCAGGGGACTCTGCAAGAGAAAATGGAGAAAAACGGTCGGCAAATCGTGCGTAAACTGAATGACGATCGTCAGTACACCGCCGCCGATGGCTCTGAAATTTCTCTGCACGGACGTTCGCTGCTGTTTATCCGCAACGTAGGTCATTTGATGACCATTCCTGTGATTTGGGACAGCGAAGGTAATGAAATTCCGGAAGGTATTCTTGATGGCGTCATGACTGGTGCGATTGCCCTCTACGACTTAAAAGTGCAGAAAAACTCGCGTACCGGCAGCGTTTATATTGTGAAACCGAAAATGCACGGTCCACAGGAAGTGGCTTTTGCCAACAAACTGTTTACCCGCATTGAGACAATGCTTGGTATGAAACCGAATACCCTGAAAATGGGCATTATGGATGAAGAACGCCGGACCTCGCTGAACTTGCGTAGCTGTATCGCTCAGGCGAGCAACCGCGTGGCGTTTATCAATACCGGTTTCCTCGACCGTACTGGCGATGAGATGCATTCGGTGATGGAAGCGGGCCCAATGTTGCGTAAAAACCAGATGAAATCGACGCCGTGGATCAAAGCCTACGAGCGCAACAACGTGCTTTCCGGCCTGTTCTGCGGGCTGCGCGGTAAAGCGCAAATCGGTAAAGGGATGTGGGCAATGCCGGACCTGATGGCAGACATGTACAGCCAGAAGGGCGATCAGTTACGTGCCGGGGCGAACACGGCCTGGGTTCCGTCGCCAACTGCCGCTACACTCCATGCGCTGCACTACCATCAAACCAACGTACAGAGTGTGCAAGCCAACATTGCCCAGACCGAGTTCAATGCTGAATTTGAACCGCTGCTGGACGATCTGCTGACCATTCCGGTTGCTGAAAACGCTAACTGGTCGGCACAAGAGATCCAACAAGAGCTGGATAACAACGTGCAGGGAATTCTGGGCTACGTGGTGCGTTGGGTAGAGCAGGGGATTGGTTGTTCTAAAGTGCCGGATATTCACAACGTGGCGCTGATGGAAGACCGTGCAACGTTGCGTATCTCCAGCCAGCATATCGCCAACTGGTTACGTCACGGTATTCTGACCAAAGATCAGGTGCATGCGTCGCTGGAGAACATGGCGAAAGTGGTGGATCAGCAAAATGCTGGCGATCCGGCATATCGTCCGATGGTCGGGAATTTCGCTAACTCGTGTGCCTTTAAAGCTGCCAGCGATTTGATCTTCCTCGGCGTGAAACAGCCAAACGGTTATACCGAACCGTTATTACACGCCTGGCGTTTACGTGAAAAAGAAAGTCATTAATAGCATCAAAAAAGCCCCGGCAAGTTTTATTGTCGGGGCTATGATAGTAACTGCGGTAGTATATTTATCCCGGAAATAACCGGAGCGATTATCAGGGTTTAACAATATTAAATACCCGTAGCGCATCACTAGCGGGATTAAAACAACATTATGGACATCTTTACGATACTCTGCACCTGTGTGTGCGGAACAGAAACCCTTACCCGATATACTTGTTATGCCAGAGGTAGCAATTGCGTTAGCGGCGTACTGTTGCTGTAAAGTATAACGCCTATATTTTACAGTTCAGTCCTCTTTTGCTTATTACAACCTTAAGTATATCAAGCATATAAAGATAATAAGAGACTGAACAATATGGTTACCTGGACCCAAATGTATATGCCGATGGGAGGACTGGGGCTATCCGCTCTGGTCGCCCTGATCCCGATAATATTCTTCTTCGTTGCACTCGCGGTATTACGTCTGAAAGGGCATGTTGCTGGAGCAATAACCCTTATATTATCTATCCTGATTGCGATATTCGCCTTTAAAATGCCAATTGATATGGCATTTGCTGCTGCGGGCTATGGCTTTATTTATGGATTATGGCCTATTGCGTGGATTATTGTCGCGGCGGTATTCCTGTATAAATTAACCGTTGCCAGCGGGCAGTTTGATATTATCCGCAGTTCGGTTATCTCCATCACCGACGATCAGCGTTTGCAGGTGTTACTGATTGGTTTCTCCTTTGGCGCACTGCTGGAAGGAGCGGCTGGCTTTGGCGCGCCGGTGGCGATTACAGGCGCTCTGCTGGTGGGGCTGGGCTTCAAACCGTTATATGCGGCGGGGTTGTGTCTGATTGCCAACACTGCGCCGGTGGCGTTTGGTGCGTTGGGCGTGCCGATTCTGGTCGCTGGTCAGGTAACGGGAATCGATCCGTTTGATATTGGCGCAATGGCGGGACGTCAGTTACCGTTCCTGTCGGTTCTTGTGCCATTCTGGCTGGTGGCAATGATGGACGGTTGGAAAGGGGTGAAAGAGACCTGGCCAGCGGCGCTGGTTGCAGGGGGAAGCTTCGCTGTCACGCAGTTCTTTACCTCTAACTACATTGGTCCGGAACTGCCGGATATTACTTCGGCGCTGGTGAGTATTGTCTCACTCGCTTTATTCCTTAAAGTCTGGCGGCCGAAAAATACCGAAACGGCAATCAGCATGGGGCAATCCGCAGGTGCGATGGTGGTAAATAAGCCATCTTCTGGCGGTCCCGTGCCTTCAGAATATAGTCTGGGGCAAATCATTCGTGCATGGTCACCGTTTTTAATCTTAACGGTACTGGTTACCATCTGGACGATGAAACCATTTAAAGCGTTATTTGCTCCGGGCGGTGCGTTTTATTCGCTGGTGATTAATTTCCAGATCCCTCATTTGCATCAACAAGTGTTGAAAGCGGCACCCATTGTCGCTCAGCCAACGCCAATGGATGCGGTGTTTAAATTCGACCCCCTCTCTGCTGGCGGTACCGCTATTTTTATTGCGGCGATTATCTCTATCTTCATCCTCGGCGTGGGGATCAAGAAAGGTATTGGCGTCTTTGCCGAAACGCTAATTAGCCTGAAGTGGCCGATACTGTCGATTGGCATGGTGCTGGCATTTGCTTTTGTCACCAACTATTCCGGCATGTCCACCACGCTGGCGCTGGTGCTGGCGGGCACAGGCGTGATGTTCCCGTTCTTCTCACCGTTCCTTGGCTGGTTGGGTGTATTTCTCACGGGTTCGGATACGTCTTCTAACGCCCTGTTTGGTTCACTGCAATCAACGACGGCGCAGCAAATCAACGTCTCTGACACTCTGCTGGTGGCAGCAAACACCAGCGGCGGCGTAACTGGCAAGATGATCTCCCCGCAATCTATCGCCGTGGCCTGCGCCGCGACGGGCATGGTGGGCCGAGAATCTGAACTGTTCCGCTACACCGTGAAGCACAGTCTGATTTTTGCCAGCGTTATCGGCATTATCACGCTGCTGCAGGCGTATGTGTTTACCGGAATGTTAGTCTCGTAAATCAATAAAGCCGGATGATCGTTAATATCATCCGGCTTCATTCTTTGTTCATTACATTATTCTGTCTTATTAATTTAAAATCATTTCCCGCTTTATTATCTATACAGTAATAATGTATTGCATTCAGATAACATACTAAATAATTAAGGGTGTGAGAACATCTGTTTTTTTATCACGCAAAACAAGTCTGTATTAATTATGTTCGCTTGATGAGCAAACACCGTTCTATCTGTTGCTTTTGCAATCTAAATCGTTAAAACTATCAACGAATTTATATGGTTACGCTGTGAAAAGTTGTTGATTTTTTGTTTGTTGAAATTTCGTAAAAATAACCTGACAGATATCGTATAGGGGATATTCTTATAGATTTCACCTGTTTTTCTATAAATGATGCCGTTTTCTTAAGAATGGAGGAAGTTATTAGAGAAAATAAAGCATAAAACTATTTTCCCAGTTACAAATTCTTTAATTTTATTTTGTCACTTGCGTTATTAATGAATAAGAAATTTAAATATAAAAAATCGCTTTTAGCGGCTATTTTAAGCGCAACCTTATTAACCGGTTGTGATGGCGGTGGTTCAGGATCGTCCTCCGATACGCCGTCTGTAGATTCTGGAGCAGGGACTTTGCCGGAAGTGAAACCCGATCCAATACCAACCCCGGAACCGACACCTGAGCCGACGCCGGACCCAGAACCTACACCAGACCCGACACCCGATCCAGAGCCGACACCAGAACCGGAGCCAGAACCAGAACCTGTTCCTACGAAAACGGGGTATCTGACCCTGGGCGGAAGCCAGCGGGTAACTGGTGCTACCTGTAATGGTGAATCCAGCGACGGCTTTACCTTTACGCCAGGCAATACCGTGAGTTGTGTGGTGGGCAGTACGACCATTGCAACATTCAACACCCAGTCAGAGACTGCGCGTAGCCTGCGTGCGGTTGACAAAGTGTCGTTTAGCCTTGAGGACGCGCAGGAGCTGGCGGATTCTGCAAATAAGAAAACCAACGCCATCTCTCTGGTGACGTCCAGCGACAGTTGCCCCGCAGATGCAGAACAGCTTTGTCTTACTTTCTCGTCAGTGGTTGATCGCGCGCGTTTTGAAAAACTGTATAAGCAAATTGATCTGGCAACAAACGATTTCAGCAAGCTGGTCAATGAAGAGGTGGAAAACAATGCTGCGACTGATAAAGCGCCGTCCACCCATACCTCAACGGTAGTGCCAGTCACGACAGAGGGAACAAAACCGGATCTGAACGCGTCCTTCGTGTCGGCTAACGCGGAACAGTTTTATCAGTATCAACCAACTGAAATCATTCTTTCCGAAGGCCATCTGGTGGATAGCCTGGGGAACGGTGTTGCTGGCGTAGACTACTACACCAATTCAGGCCGTGGCGTAACTGACGAAAACGGTAAATTCTCCTTTAGCTGGGGCGAAACCATCTCCTTTGGTATCGATACCTTTGAACTGGGCTCAGTACGCGGCAATAAGTCGACTATTGCGCTGACTGAATTGGGTGATGAAGTTCACGGCGCGAATGTTGATCAGCTTATCCACCGCTATTCGAAAGCCGGACAAAATAATACCCGTGTTGTTCCGGACGATGTACGCAAGATCTTTGCCGAATATCCCAACGTGATCAACGAGATTATCAATCTCTCGTTATCCAATGGCGCGACGCTGGATGAAGGCGATCAAAACGTTGTGCTGCCTAACGAATTTATCGAGCAGTTTAAGACGGGGCAGGCCAAAGAGATCGATACCGCGATTTGTGCGAAAAGCGACGGTTGTAACGAGGCTCGCTGGTTCTCGCTGACGACGCGCAATGTTAATGACGGCCAGATTCAGGGCGTTATCAACAAGCTGTGGGGCGTGGATACGAACTACCAGTCTGTCAGCAAGTTCCATGTATTTCATGACTCTACCAACTTCTATGGCAGCACGGGAAATGCGCGCGGTCAGGCGGTAGTGAATATCTCCAACGCGGCATTCCCGATTCTGATGGCGCGTAATGATAAAAACTACTGGCTGGCGTTTGGCGAAAAACGCGCCTGGGATAAAAACGAGCTGGCGTACATTACGGAAGCGCCTTCCATTGTGCAGCCAGAGAACGTTACGCGCGATACCGCCACCTTCAATCTGCCGTTTATTTCGCTGGGGCAAGTCGGTGAGGGCAAACTGATGGTTATCGGTAACCCGCACTACAATAGCATTTTGCGTTGCCCGAATGGTTACAGCTGGGCCGGTGGTGTTAATGATAAAGGTGAGTGTACGCTCAGCGGTGATTCAGATGACATGAAGCACTTCATGCAGAACGTACTGCGCTATCTGTCAAACGACATCTGGCAGCCAAATACCAAGAGCACAATGACCGTGGGTACGAACCTGGAAAACGTTTATTTCAAAAATCATGGCCAGGTTACGGGGAGCCGTGCTGCGTTTGGCTTCCATCCGGATTTCGCAGGTATTTCTGTTAAACATTTGACCAGCTATGGCGATCTGAATCCGGAAGAAGTTCCGTTGCTGATCCTCAACGGCTTTGAATATGTGACTCAGTGGTCTGGTGATCCCTATGCAGTGCCTCTACGTGCAGATACCAGCAAACCGAAGCTGAGCCAGCAGGATGTGACCGATCTGATAGCCTATCTGGACAAAGGCGGTTCGGTGCTGATCATGGAAAACGTGATGAGCAATCTTAAGGAAGAGAGCGCGTCTGGCTTTGTGCGCCTGCTTGATGCCGCAGGCCTGTCAATGGCACTGAACAAGTCGGTGGTGAATAATGATCCTCAAGGGTATCCGAACCGCGTTCGTCAGCAGCGCGCAACGGGCATTTGGGTCTATGAACGTTATCCTGCCGTAGACGGTGCGTTGCCATACTCCATCGATAGCGAGACAGGGGAAGTTAAGTGGAAATATCAGGTAGATAACAAACCTGATGACAAACCGAAACTGGAAGTTGCCAGCTGGCTGGAAGATGTAGATGGCAAACAGGAAACGCGCTATGCCTTTATTGATGAGGCGGAGTTTAAAACCAAAGAGTCTCTGGAGGCTGCAAAGGCAAAAATCTTTGAGAAGTTTCCTGGATTACAGGAGTGTAAGGACTCGGCATACCACTATGAGGTCAACTGCCTGGAATATCGTCCTGGCACGGGGGTTCCGGTTACTGGTGGCATGTATGTTCCGCGCTATACGCAACTGAATCTTGACGCCAACACGGCGAAAGCGATGGTGCAGGCTGCGGATTTAGGCACCAACATTCAGCGCCTGTATCAGCATGAGCTTTATTTCCGTACTAAAGGCAGTAAAGGTGAGCGTCTGAACAGCGTCGATCTGGAGCGTCTGTACCAGAACATGTCAGTCTGGCTGTGGAACGATACGGCTTATCGTTATGAAGAAGGCAAAAATGACGAGCTGGGCTTTAAAACGTTCACCGAGTTCCTGAACTGCTACGCCAATGATGCCTATGCAGGTGGCACCAAGTGTTCTGCAGATCTGAAAAAATCGCTGATCGATAACAAGATGATCTACGGTGAAGGCAGCAAAGCGGGCATGATGAATCCGAGCTACCCGCTCAACTATATGGAAAAACCGCTGACGCGCCTGATGCTGGGCCGTTCCTGGTGGGATCTGAACATTAAGGTTGATGTGGAGAAGTACCCTGGAGCGGTATCTGTAGGGGGAGAAGAGGTTACTGAAACCATCAGCCTGTACTCGAATCCGACCAAATGGTTTGCGGGTAATATGCAATCTACCGGTCTGTGGGCACCGGCCCAGCAGGACGTCACCATTAAGTCTTCGGCGTCAGTCCCTGTGACCGTCACCGTGGCGCTGGCTGACGACCTGACCGGACGTGAGAAGCATGAAGTCGCGCTGAACCGTCCGCCAAGAGTCACTAAAACCTATTCTCTGGCGGCTAACGGTGAATTGACGTTCAAGGTGCCTTACGGTGGCCTGATTTATATCAAAGGCGACAGCAAAGACAATGAATCTGCCAGCTTCACCTTTACCGGTGTAGTAAAAGCGCCGTTCTATAAAGACGGCGAATGGAAAAACGATCTGAACTCCCCTGCGCCGCTGGGCGAGCTGGAGTCAGACGCTTTCATCTACACTACGCCGAAGAAGAACCTGAATGCCAGCAATTACACGGGCGGTCTGGAGCAATTCGCTAAAGATCTGGATACCTTTGCCAGCTCGATGAATGACTTCTATGGCCGTGATAGCGAAAGCGGTAACCACCGGATGTTTACCTATAAAAACTTGACGGGGCATAAACATCGTTTCGCCAACGATGTGCAGATCTCCATCGGTGATGCGCATTCGGGTTATCCGGTAATGAACAGCAGCTTCTCGACGAACAGCACCACGCTGCCGACGACGCCGCTGAACGACTGGTTGATCTGGCATGAAGTAGGGCATAACGCCGCCGAAACGCCGTTGACTGTACCGGGCGCGACCGAAGTGGCGAACAACGTGCTGGCGCTGTACATGCAGGATCGCTATCTCGGCAAGATGAACCGTGTCGCTGACGATATTACCGTCGCACCGGAATATCTGGAGGAGAGCAACAACCAGGCATGGGCGCGCGGCGGTGCGGGTGACCGTCTGCTGATGTACGCGCAGCTGAAGGAATGGGCAGAGAAAAACTTTGATATCAAGAAATGGTATCCAGATGGCACTCCTCTGCCAGAGTTTTACAGCGAGCGTGAAGGGATGAAAGGCTGGAACCTGTTCCAGTTGATGCATCGTAAAGCACGCGGCGATGAGGTCAGCAATGACAAGTTTGGCGGCAGAAATTACTGTGCTGAATCCAACGGTAACGCAGCGGACACGCTGATGCTGTGTGCATCCTGGGTCGCCCAGACGGATCTTTCGGAGTTCTTTAAGAAGTGGAATCCGGGTGCGAATGCTTACCAGCTTCCGGGGGCAAGCGAGATGAGCTTCGAGGGCGGAGTGAGCCAGTCGGCTTACAACACGCTCGCAGCGCTGCACCTGCCGAAACCGGAACAAGGGCCGGAAACCATTAATCAGGTTACCGAGCATAAGATGTCTGCCGAGTAAGCCCGTAGGCCGGATAAGGCGCTCGCGCCGCATCCGGCATGATATAAGGCGCACCGGGTCAACACATATGCCCGATGCGCAAGCTTATCGGGCCTGGAGGAAAGCCGTATGGCATACACCTGCAGGCCCACATCCGGCAAGTTACAACAAACAACCTTTAACCATGCTTTTTGATGTTTTTCAGCAATACCCTGCGGCGATGCCCATACTGGCAACCGTCGGAGGATTGATCATCGGCAGTTTTTTGAATGTGGTGATTTGGCGTTATCCCATCATGATTCGCCAACAAATGGCGGAGTTTCACGGTGAAATGCCGAGTGCGCAGTCAAAAATAAGCCTGGCGCTACCGCGTTCGCACTGTCCGCATTGTCAGCAGACCATCCGCGTTCGTGACAATATTCCGCTGCTCTCCTGGTTGATGCTCAAAGGGCGCTGCCGTGATTGTCAGGCGAAAATCAGCAAGCGTTATCCGCTGGTGGAGTTATTGACGGCACTCGCTTTTTTGCTGGCGAGTCTGGTCTGGCCGGAAAGTGGATGGGCGCTGGCGGTGATGATATTATCCGCCTGGCTGATTGCCGCGAGCATCATCGACCTTGATAACCAATGGCTGCCCGATGTTTTTACTCAGGGCGTATTGTGGACAGGACTGATTGCGGCATGGGCGAAACAGAGTCCGTTAACGCTACAAGACGCAGTTACCGGCGTCCTGGTGGGATTTATCACTTTTTACTCCCTGCGCTGGATAGCCGGAATAGTTCTGCGTAAAGAAGCATTAGGCATGGGCGATGTATTACTCTTCGCCGCGTTAGGTGGCTGGGTGGGCGCGTTGTCGCTGCCCAATGTGGCTTTAATCGCCTCATGCTGCGGCCTGATATATGCCGTTATTACAAAAAGAGGATCAACCACACTGCCTTTTGGACCGTGTTTAAGTCTGGGCGGTATAGCAACACTTTATCTACAGGCATTGTTTTAATGATAATCCCGTCATTATCAAAGTGACATTTTAACTCTTATTAATAACCTTAGAGATTATTTACCATGTCGATAAAACAGATGCCAGGGAGGGTATTAATATCGCTATTATTGAGCGCTACAGGATTATTCAGTGGCTGTGCCAGCCATAATGAAAATGCCAGTTTACTGGCGAAAAAACAGGCGCAAAATATCAGCCAAAACCTGCCGATTAAATCTGCGGGTTATACCTTAGTGCTGGCGCAAAGCAGCGGCACGACGGTAAAAATGACCATCATCAGCGAAGCGGGTGCTCAGACCACGCAGACGCCTGACGCCTTTTTAACCAGCTACCAACGACAAATGTGTGCAGACCCAACGGTGAAATTAATGATCACCGAGGGAATTAATTACAGCATAACGATTAATGATACACGTACAGGTAACCAGTATCAGCGGAAACTGGATCGCACTACTTGTGGAATAGTCAAAGCATAACGTCGGGTATATAAATTGGCGCGGGTTGTTTTTCGTGACGCACGAATTTATCTCATTCAATGGTTGACTAAAATTCGTCACACTCTTAACCAGAGACAATCTCTTAATACAAACAAAGAGCATCTGCGAAAAATTGCTCGCGCGATGTTCTGGCTGATGCTGCTTATTATTTCTGCAAAAATGGCGTATTCACTCTGGCGCTATTTCTCCTTTTCTGCGGAATATACGGCGGTTTCTCAATCGGTGAATAAACCGCCCCGCGCGGATGCAAAACCGTTCGATAAAAATGACGCGCAATTAATCAGCCAGCAAAACTGGTTTGGTAAATATCAGCGCGTCGCCGCACCGGTAAAGCAACCTGAACCTGTAGCAGAAACGCGTCTTAATGTGGTGCTGCGCGGGATCGCCTTTGGTACCAGACCCGGCGCGGTGATTGAAGAAGGTGGCAAACAGCAGGTCTATTTGCAGGGTGAACGGCTTGGCTCTCACAACGCGGTGATTGAGGAAATCAATCGCGACCATGTGATGCTGCGCTATCAGGGAAAAATGGAGCGGCTCAGTCTGGCTGAAGAGGAGCGTTCCACCGTAGCCGTGACCAACAAAAAAGCCGTCAGTGACGAAGCAAAGCAAGCTGTTGCTGAGCCTGCTGCCAGTGCGCCCGTTGAGATCCCAGCTGCCGTGCGTCAGGCACTGGCGAAAGATCCGCAGAAAATTTTTAACTATATCCAGCTTACGCCTGTGCGTAAGGAGGGGATTGTCGGTTATGCAGTGAAACCGGGGGCAGATCGTTCTCTGTTCGATGCCAGCGGTTTCAAGGAAGGCGATATCGCCATTGCACTAAATCAGCAGGATTTCACTGATCCACGAGCAATGATTGCTCTGATGCGGCAGTTACCTTCAATGGATTCCATTCAACTTACGGTTTTACGCAAGGGTGCGCGCCACGACATTTCCATCGCGCTGCGCTAACCGCATTTAATCCAGGAGAATCATTCATCGTGTTTTGGCGTGATATTACGTTGTCGGTCTGGCGTAAGAAGACAACTGGCCTCAAAACAAAAAAGCGTTTACTGCCGCTGGTGCTGGCAGCGGTATTATGCAGTTCACCGGTCTGGGCGGAAGAAGCCACTTTCACCGCTAATTTTAAAGATACCGACCTGAAATCGTTCATCGAAACCGTCGGCGCTAACCTTAATAAAACCATCATTATGGGGCCGGGCGTTCAGGGGAAAGTGAGTATTCGCACTATGACGCCGCTCAATGAACGCCAGTATTACCAGTTATTCCTTAACCTGCTGGAAGCGCAGGGGTATGCCGTCGTACCGATGGAAAACGACGTGCTGAAGGTGGTGAAATCCAGCGCCGCAAAAGTTGAGCCGCTGCCGCTGGTCGGTGAAGGCAGCGACAACTACGCGGGCGATGAAATGGTCACCAAAGTAGTGCCGGTACGTAATGTGTCGGTCCGCGAACTGGCACCGATTTTGCGCCAGATGATCGACAGCGCAGGCTCAGGCAACGTTGTTAATTACGATCCCTCCAACGTAATTATGCTTACCGGACGCGCCTCCGTCGTGGAGCGCCTGACGGAAGTGATCCAGCGCGTGGATCATGCGGGAAACCGCACCGAAGAGGTGATCCCGCTGGATAACGCCTCAGCTTCGGAAATTGCCCGGGTGCTGGAAAGCCTGACCAAAAACAGCGGCGAGAACCAGCCAGCAACGCTGAAATCTCAAATTGTCGCTGATGAACGCACCAACAGCGTGATTGTCAGTGGTGACCCTGCCACGCGAGACAAAATGCGCCGCCTGATCCGTCGCCTTGATTCAGAAATGGAGCGCAGCGGCAACAGCCAGGTGTTCTATCTCAAATACAGCAAAGCCGAAGATCTGGTCGATGTGTTGAAACAGGTCAGCGGCACGCTCACAGCGGCTAAAGAAGAGGCGGAAGGCACGGTTGGTAGCGGGCGTGAGGTTGTCTCCATCGCCGCCAGCAAACACAGTAATGCCCTGATTGTCACCGCGCCGCAGGACATCATGCAGTCGCTGCAAAGCGTGATTGAACAACTGGATATTCGCCGTGCTCAGGTGCATGTCGAGGCGTTGATCGTGGAAGTTGCCGAAGGCAGCAATATCAACTTCGGCGTGCAGTGGGCGTCGAAAGATGCCGGATTAATGCAGTTTGCTAACGGTACGCAGATCCCTATCGGTACGCTGGGCGCAGCCATTTCTCAGGCGAAACCGCAGAAAGGTTCAACGGTGATCAGCGAAAACGGTGCCACCACCATTAACCCGGATACTAACGGCGATCTCTCCACGCTCGCCCAGCTTCTTTCTGGCTTTAGCGGTACGGCGGTTGGCGTGGTGAAAGGCGACTGGATGGCGCTGGTACAGGCGGTTAAAAACGACTCCAGCTCGAACGTTCTCTCCACGCCGAGCATCACTACGCTGGACAACCAGGAAGCCTTCTTCATGGTGGGCCAGGATGTTCCGGTATTAACCGGCTCTACCGTTGGCTCCAATAACAGCAATCCTTTCAATACAGTAGAAAGGAAAAAAGTCGGCATCATGCTGAAAGTCACGCCGCAGATTAACGAAGGAAACGCGGTACAGATGGTGATTGAGCAGGAAGTGTCGAAGGTGGAAGGACAGACCAGCCTCGACGTCGTGTTTGGCGAGCGCAAACTGAAAACTACCGTGCTGGCAAACGATGGTGAGCTGATCGTGCTTGGCGGTCTGATGGACGATCAGGCGGGAGAAAGCGTGGCGAAAGTGCCGCTGCTGGGCGATATCCCGTTGATTGGTAACCTGTTTAAATCGACGGCGGATAAAAAAGAAAAACGTAACCTGATGGTGTTTATCCGCCCGACCATTCTGCGTGATGGTATGGCGGCAGACGGCGTGTCGCAGCGCAAATATAACTATATGCGCGCCGAACAGATCTATCGCGATGAGCAAGGCTTAAGCCTGATGCCGCACACCGCGCAGCCGGTACTGCCAGCGCAAAATCAGGCTCTACCGCCGGAAGTTCGTGCGTTCCTTAATGCCGGGAGAACGCGTTAATGGTGCCTGTAGCACAGGAAACCACTGCTAACACCGTGCGTCTGCCCTACAGTTTCAGCCGTCGGTTTAGCCTGGTGGCATGGTGCGAAGCGTCGCTGGAGATCCTCCATGTGCATCCGTTGTCGCTCTCTGTTTTGCAGGAGCTGCAACGGGGGCTGAACGCGCCCTTTACGCTGCGGCAAATCGACGAAGCCGAATTTGAACAGCGGCTGAATGCGGTCTGGCAGCGTGACTCTTCCGAGGCTCGCCAGCTGATGGAAGATCTCGGTTCTGCTGAGGACTTTTTTACTCTCGCAGAAGAACTGCCGGAAACGGAAGATCTGCTGGAAAGTGACGATGATGCGCCGATCATCAAACTGATCAACGCCATGTTGGCAGAGGCGATTAAAGAAGGCGCTTCGGATATCCACATCGAGACATTTGAAAAGAGTCTGGTGATCCGTTTTCGTGTTGACGGCACATTACATGAAATGCTGCGCCCGGGGCGCAAACTGGCCTCGCTGCTGGTATCACGTATTAAGGTGATGGCGCGGCTGGATATCGCCGAAAAGCGCGTACCGCAGGATGGCCGTATTGCGCTGCTGCTGGGTGGTCGGGCGATTGACGTGCGTGTCTCCACTATGCCTTCCGCCTGGGGCGAGCGCGTGGTGCTGCGACTGCTGGACAAAAACCAGGCCCGCCTGACGCTGGAACGTCTGGGGTTGAGCCATGAACTGACCACGCAGTTGCGCCAGCTACTGCACAAACCGCACGGCATCTTTCTGGTGACGGGGCCGACAGGTTCCGGCAAAAGCACCACGCTGTACGCCGGATTGCAGGAGCTGAACAACCACTCGCGCAACATTCTCACGGTTGAAGACCCCATCGAATACATGATTGAAGGGATCGGTCAGACACAGGTTAACACCCGCGTCGGCATGACCTTCGCCCGTGGCCTGCGCGCGATTTTGCGTCAGGACCCGGATGTGGTGATGGTCGGTGAAATCCGCGATACCGAAACCGCAGAAATCGCCGTCCAGGCGTCATTGACCGGACACCTCGTGCTTTCCACGCTGCATACCAACACGGCGGTGGGGGCGATCACGCGTTTGCAGGATATGGGCGTTGAGCCTTTCCTGCTCTCTTCCAGCCTGACGGGCGTGATGGCGCAGCGACTTGTTCGCACACTGTGCACCGACTGCCGCCAGCCCGCGCCTGCCACTGATGAAGAAAAACGCCTGCTGGGGATTACCGACGTGCGTACCGTCACGCTGTACCATCCGCAGGGCTGCCCCGCCTGTAATCACAAAGGTTTTCGCGGACGTACCGCTATCCATGAACTGATCGTGGTGGACGCCACATTGCGTGATTTGATCCACCGTCAGGCCGGGGAACTGGAGCTGGAACGTTATGTCCGGCAACACTCTGCGGGTATCCGCAGCAACGGCATTGAGAAAGTGCTCGCCGGAGAAACCTCTCTCGATGAAGTGCTGCGGGTAACGATGGAGGCGTAATGTAATGGCACTGTTTTACTATCAGGCGTTACAGCGTAATGGTCGCAAAACCAAAGGTATGATTGAGGCGGATTCCGCGCGTCATGCCCGCCAGTTGTTGCGCGGTAAAGAGCTTATTCCGGTGCACATTGAAGCACGGATGAATGCTTCGGCAGGGGGAATGTTGCAGCGTCGGCGGCACGCACATCGTCGCGTGGCGGCGGCAGATCTGGCGCTGTTCACTCGCCAACTGGCAACGCTGGTGCAGGCAGCAATGCCGCTGGAAACCTGCTTACAGGCGGTCAGTGAGCAAAGTGAAAAACTGCATGTAAAAAGCCTCGGAATGGCGCTGCGCAGCCGGATTCAGGAAGGTTACACCCTGTCGGACAGCCTGCGCGAACATCCCCGCGTCTTTGATTCTCTGTTTTGTTCGATGGTCGCTGCCGGAGAAAAATCCGGACATCTCGACGTGGTGCTTAATCGCCTGGCGGATTACACCGAACAGCGGCAGCGTCTGAAATCACGCCTGCTGCAGGCCATGCTTTATCCGCTGGTACTGCTGGTGGTGGCAACGGGCGTGGTCACTATTTTGCTGACGGCGGTGGTGCCGAAAATTATCGAACAGTTTGATCATCTCGGACACGCGCTGCCCGCCTCTACCCGAATGCTCATCGCCATGAGCGACGCGTTACAGGCCAGCGGCGTGTACTGGCTGGCGGGTTTGCTGGGGCTTCTGGTGCTGGGGCAACGGTTACTCAAAAATCCTGCGATGCGCCTGCGCTGGGATAAAACCTTGCTGTGTTTGCCCGTGACGGGGCGTGTTGCGCGCGGACTGAATACGGCGCGTTTTTCCCGCACATTAAGCATCCTCACCGCCAGCAGTGTTCCGCTGCTGGAAGGTATTCAGACCGCCGCCGCCGTGTCGGCAAATCGTTATGTCGAGCAACAACTGCTGTTGGCGGCAGATCGCGTCCGCGAAGGAAGCAGTCTACGCGCTGCGCTGGCGGAGTTGCGCCTGTTCCCGCCGATGATGCTGTACATGATCGCCTCCGGCGAACAGAGCGGTGAACTGGAAACCATGCTTGAACAGGCCGCAGTCAACCAGGAACGGGAATTTGATACCCAGGTAGGGCTGGCGTTGGGGCTGTTTGAGCCTGCTCTGGTGGTGATGATGGCGGGTGTGGTGCTGTTTATCGTCATCGCCATCCTCGAGCCGATGCTGCAACTGAACAATATGGTTGGAATGTAATTTACGGAGTTATCACATGAATTCGTTATCCCGCACACAAAGACCACGGGCAGGTTTTACCCTGCTGGAAGTGATGGTGGTGATTGTTATTCTTGGCGTCCTGGCAAGTCTGGTGGTGCCTAATCTTTTGGGCAACAAAGAGAAAGCCGATCGGCAAAAAGCCATCAGCGATATCGTGGCGCTGGAGAACGCGCTGGATATGTATCGACTGGATAACGGGCGTTATCCGACCACCGAACAGGGGCTTGAGGCGCTGATCCAGCAACCGGCCAATATGGCGGACTCCCGCAACTACCGTCCTGGTGGATACATCAAACGGCTGCCAAAGGATCCGTGGGGCAATGATTATCAGTATCTCAGCCCGGGTGAAAAAGGACTGTTTGATGTTTACACCTTAGGGGCGGATGGTCAGGAAAACGGGGAAGGTGCTGGCGCAGATATCGGTAACTGGAATTTGCAGGAGTTTCAGTAATCAGTGCCCAAACGCGGATTCACTCTTCTGGAAATCATGCTGGTGATTTTCCTTATCGGCCTTGCCAGTGCGGGCGTGGTACAGACTTTTTCGACCGATTCTGAATCGCCTGCGAAAAAAGCGGCGCAGGATTTTCTGACTCGCTTTGCGCAGTTCAAGGACAGGGCAGTGATCGAAGGGCAAACACTCGGTGTGCTAATCGACCCGCCTGGTTATCAGTTTATGCAGCGTCGTCACGGGCAGTGGTTGCCCGTTTCCGCGACCCGCTTATCGGCACAGGTTACGGTGGCGAAACAGGTGCAAATGCTGCTACAACCCGGCAGTGATATCTGGCAGAAGGAATATGCGCTGGAGCTGCAACGCCGTCGCCTGACGCTGCACGATATTGAACTGGAGCTGCAAAAAGAGGCGAAAAAGAAGACGCCGCAGATCCGTTTTTCGCCTTTTGAACCCGCCGCGCCGTTTACGCTGCGCTTCTACTCGGCGGCGCAAAACGCGTGTTGGGCGGTAAAGCTGGCGCACGATGGCGCGTTATCCCTCAATCAATGTGATGAGAGGATGCCATGAAGCGCGGATTTACCTTGCTGGAAGTGATGATCGCACTGGCGATTTTTGCGCTGGCTGCCACGGCGGTGTTACAGATTGCCAGCGGTGCGCTGAGTAATCAGCAAATCCTTGAGGAAAAAACGGTAGCGGGCTGGGTAGCTGAAAACCAGACCGCACTGCTCTACCTGATGACCCGCGAACAACGGGCGGTCAGGCATCAGGGCGAGAGCGATATGGCAGGAAGCCGCTGGTTCTGGCGAACGATCCCTCTGAATACAGGTAACGCGCTGCTCCAGGCGGTGGATATTGAAGTCAGCCGTCACGAAGACTTTTCGTCAGTGATTCAGTCACGACGCGCCTGGTTTAGCGCCGTGGGAGGCCAACAGTGAAAAGGACTCGCGCTGGTTTCACGTTACTGGAAATGCTGGTGGCGATAGCCATTTTTGCCTCGCTGGCACTGATGGCACAGCAGGTGACAAACGGCGTCACACGCGTGAATAGCGCCATCGCCGGACACGATCAAAAACTGAACCTCATGCAGCAAACGATGAGTTTTCTGACCCACGATCTGACCCAAATGATGCCGCGTCCGGTAAGAGGCGATCAGGGGCAGCGAGAACCTGCGTTACTGGCGGGCGCTGGCGTGCTGGCCTCTGAGAGTGAAGGAATACGCTTTGTGCGCGGCGGTGTGGTTAATCCATTGATGCGTCTGCCGCGCAGTAATCTGCTCACCGTCGGTTACCGCATTCATGACGGTTATCTCGAACGGTTAGCCTGGCCGCTGACCGATGCCGCAGGCAGCGTGAAGCCAACAACGCAAAAGTTGATTCCGGCGGATTCACTTCGTTTGCAGTTTTACGACGGCACTCGCTGGCAGGAAACCTGGTCATCAGTGCAGGCGATCCCTGTGGCAGTGCGCATGACTCTGCATTCGCCGCAATGGGGCGAGATTGAACGCATCTGGTTGTTACGCGGGCCGCAATTATCATGATCACCTCACCACCAAAACGCGGAATGGCACTGGTCGTGGTGCTGGTATTGCTGGCGGTCATGATGCTGGTAACCATCACGCTTTCCGGGCGGATGCAGCAACAACTTGGGCGAACGCGCAGTCAGCAGGAGTACCAGCAGGCGCTGTGGTATAGCGCCAGTGCAGAAAGCCTCGCGCTGAGCGCACTCAGTCTGAGCCTGAAAAATGAAAAGCGCGTGCATCTGGCGCAGCCGTGGGCTTCTGGCCCTCGTTTGTTGCCACTGCCGCAGGGGCAAATTGCCGTCACTCTGCGTGACGCTCAGGCCTGCTTTAACCTGAATGCCCTTGCTCAACCAACAACGGCGTCGCGTCCGCTCGCGGTACAACAACTGATTGCCCTGATCTCGCGCCTGGATGTGCCTGCTTATCGGGCCGAACTGATAGCCGAAAGCCTGTGGGAATTTATTGACGAGGACCGCAGCGTGCAGACGCGTCTGGGCCGTGAAGACAGCGAGTATCTCGCCCGTTCGGTACCGTTCTACGCCGCCAATCAACCGCTGACCGATATCAGCGAAATGCGCGTGGTACAGGGAATGGACGCCGGCCTTTATCAAAAACTCAAACCGCTGGTCTGTGCGCTGCCGATGACCCACCAGCAAATCAACATCAATACCTTAGACGTCACGCAAAGTGTGATTCTTGAGGCGCTGTTTGACCCGTGGTTAAGCCCTGTTCAGGCGCGGGCGTTATTACAACAACGTCCTGCGAAGGGCTGGGAAGATGTCGATCAGTTTCTCGCACAGCCGCTACTCGCTGACGTCGATGAGCGTACTAAAAAAAAGCTAAAAACCGTCCTGAGCGTGGACAGCAATTACTTCTGGCTGCGTTCAGATATCACCGTGAATGAGATTGAACTGACGATGAATTCGTTAATTGTCCGCATGGGCCCACAACACTTTTCTGTTCTCTGGCATCAGACAGGAGAAAGTGAGTGAGTTCCATCCTTGAGATTTTTTTCCCGCTTTGCGCCGCTGATCCCATCCGTTGGCAGCGCCGTACACCCGACGTGGAGCACGGTATCTGGTCTGACGTTGCTGACGAACGTCTCCAGCAATGGCTGCAAACTGATGCGATTCGACTCTACATTCCTGGCGAATGGATCAGCGTATGGCAGGTTGAACTTCCTGATGTCCCCCGCAAGCAGATACCGACTATTCTGCCCGCCTTACTGGAAGAAGAGCTGAACCAGGATATCGACGAACTGCATTTTGCGCCGTTGAAAATCGACCAGCAACTGGCAACCGTAGCAGTGATTCACCAACAGCATATGCGCAACATTGCGCAGTGGTTACAGGAGAACGGCATCACCCGCGCAACCGTCGCGCCAGACTGGATGTCCATTCCTTGTGGTTATATGGCTGGCGATGAACAGCGAATTATTTGCCGCATCGATGAATGTCGTGGATGGAGCGCCGGGCGGGCGCTGGCCCCGGTCATGTTCTGCGCACAGCTCAATGAGCAGGCGTCACCGCTTTCGCTGACCGTAGTCGGAATCGCGCCGGAAGAGCTATCTGCATGGGCTGGCCCAGACGCTGAACGTCTGACAGTGACGGCCCTGCCAGCCGTTACCACTTATGGCGAACCTGAAGGGAACCTGCTAACAGGGCCGTGGCAGCCTCGTGTCAGCTACCGAAAACAGTGGGCGCGCTGGCGGGTGATGATTCTGCCGATATTGCTGATTCTGGTTGCGCTGGCAGTGGAACGGGGCGTGACGTTATGGAGCGTCAGCGAACAGGTGGCGCAAAGCCGCACCCAGGCGGAGAAACAGTTCTTAACGCTATTCCCGGAGCAGAAGCGGATTGTGAATTTACGCTCTCAGGTGACGATGGCGCTGAAAAAATATCGCCCACAGGCCGACGATACCCGGCTGCTCGCAGAATTGTCAGCGATCGCCAGTACCCTGAAATCAGCGTCACTTTCCGACATCGAAATGCGTGGTTTCACCTTTGATCAAAAACGCCAGACGCTTCATCTCCAGCTACGGGCTGCGAACTTTGCCAGCTTCGACAAACTGCGTAGCGCACTGGCGGCAGATTATGTTGTGCAACAGGACGCGTTACAGAAAGAGGGTGATGCGGTTTCCGGCGGCGTAACGTTGCGGAGGAAATAACATGTTACGCGATAAATTTATTCACTATTTTCAGCAATGGCGTGAACGCCAGTTAAGCCGTGGCGAACACTGGCTGACACAACACCTGGCGGGGCGTTCGTCGCGTGAAAAAGGCATGTTACTGGCAGCGGTGGTGTTCCTGTTTAGCGCCGGATATTACGTCCTCATCTGGCAGCCTTTGAGCGAACGGATTGAGCAACAGGAGACGATGTTGCAGCAGCTGGTGGCGATGAACGCGCGACTGAAGAGCTCCGCGCCGGATATTATTGCAGCGCGAAAATCCGGCACGACAACGCAAGCACAGGTATCGCGGGTCATCAGCGACAGTGCTTCGGCGCATTCAGTGGTCATTAAGCGGATAGCCGAGCGCGGGGAGAATATCCAGGTCTGGATAGAACCTGTGGTGTTTAATGACCTTCTGAAATGGTTAAACGCACTGGATGAAAAATATGCGCTGCGGGTGACACAAATTGATGTCAGTGCTGCTGAGAAGCCTGGGATGGTGAATGTGCAGCGGCTGGAGTTTGGACGGGGATAAAGTATCAGGAGATTAATATCAATAAAATTACTCTCGTTAACGTGGCGAGAGTAATTCCCCCAGACTTTATAAGCTAATTTTTTTCGTGAAGGTTATTGTCAGATCCAAAAGCAAAAACCCGCCTTGTGGGCGGGTTCTTTAGAATAGTGGTGCCCGGACTCGGAATCGAACCAAGGACACGGGGATTTTCAATCCCCTGCTCTACCGACTGAGCTATCCGGGCAACGGGGCGCATTAAACCTGATTCGCCTCGTCTCGTCAATCAAATTTCTTCAATTTACTGCAGACTGCACAATCTATCATCACTTTGTCGCTATTGCACGCACTGTCAGGCAAACCAGGCGGTCCAGGCTGCGGAAAGCGGCATTGCCAGAAGCAATGCTGGAAGCATGTTGACCACCGGGAACATTTTAATGCCACAGATGCGTAAGCCGGTTGCCAGCAGCAATAAACCGCCTACAGCGCTGAAGTCTGCCATCATCGACGGTGTGGTCAGCGGTAATATCAGCGCGGCAGCCCACGCCAGCGTTAACTGGATGATCAGTAATGGGATACTAATTACCGACACCGCAATACCCAACGAGCAGGCGAAGATCATCGCCGTAAAGAAATCGAGAAATGACTTGGCGATTAAAATACTCGGATCGCCGGTCATCCCTTCGTTCATCGCCCCGAAGATCCCGGTGCCGCTGGCGCAAAACAGGACAATAATCGCGACATAATTCTGAATAAAAGATTCATGCGCTGGCTTCTTACGTGAGTGGCGAAACAGATTTTGCGCTTTGGCGACCACTGTATTGACGCCTTTTTCCAGCAGACAAATTTCGCCGATTAATGCTCCGAGTAAGGTTGCTAAAACCATCGCCGGAAGGTTGGCGCATTTCACCACCAGTAAAATACCAATCCCCAGCGATGCCAGACCAAAAATTGATGTCATGGAGACGCGGATACGTTCCGGTAAGCGTTGACTAAGGAGTGCACCGAGAACGCCACCCAGTAATACTGCACTTGCGTTGATAAAAGGACCGATGACCACAAGAGTTCCTGTTAGCTGCATTGTCTGATTTTCTTATTATGAACGTTTGGCTCCTTCGATGGCTTGTTTGTTCGCAAAGTCCTGGCTTGCGCGCTTTAGCGAAAGGTGCCATGATTGCGCGAATTTTCTCCTCACTGTACGGAGTTTGCCCGATGCACGCCACCTCCTTACATTCTCTTGCTTATCGCCGTTTCGCGCGAAACTCCTCCCTTTTTCTGCTCATGCGGTGAAGTTAACGCACGCTCACTGCAGGACAACAGTAAAATCAGAGCGTTTCTGCTTTTACTGATGTCTGGCGGTCGGAGCTGGTGACCAGTTTGACCCACATCTCATGGGGCAGGTTTGTCCATCCTGTCCGGTACTCTTACTTCCCCGAAACGGGTTTTGCGCTTATGAAATCAATGAATATTGCCGCCAGTAGTGAACTGGTATCCCGACTTTCTACTCATCGCCGCGTGGTGGCGTTGGGAGATACTGATTTTACGGACGTCGCGGCAGTCGTCATTACCGCTGCGGATAGCCGCAGTGGCATTCTTGCGTTGCTTAAGCGCACCGGTTTTCATCTACCGGTGTTTTTGTATTCCGAACATGCTGTTGAATTACCTGCGGGCGTTACGGCGGTAATCAACGGCAACGAGCAGCAGTGGCTGGAGCTGGAATCCGCAGCCTGTCAGTATGAAGAGAATTTGCTGCCACCGTTTTATGACACGCTGACGCAGTACGTTGAGATGGGTAATAGCACCTTTGCTTGCCCTGGACATCAACATGGTGCGTTCTTTAAAAAGCATCCTGCCGGACGCCATTTTTACGATTTCTTTGGTGAGAACGTCTTTCGCGCCGATATGTGTAACGCTGACGTAAAATTGGGCGATCTGCTTATTCATGAAGGATCGGCGAAAGATGCGCAGAAATTCGCAGCCAAAGTCTTTCATGCCGATAAAACCTATTTTGTGCTGAACGGCACATCGGCAGCGAATAAAGTGGTGACGAATGCGCTGTTAACGCGTGGCGATCTGGTGCTCTTCGACCGTAACAACCATAAGTCGAATCATCACGGCGCGCTGATTCAGGCGGGGGCGACGCCAGTCTATCTGGAAGCTTCACGTAACCCGTTTGGTTTCATTGGCGGTATTGATGCGCACTGTTTTAATGAAGAGTATCTGCGCCAGCAAATTCGCGACGTTGCGCCAGAAAAAGCTGAGTTGCCGCGCCCGTTTCGCCTGGCGATTATTCAGCTGGGAACCTATGACGGCACTGTCTATAACGCCCGACAGGTGGTCGATACCATTGGGCATCTATGTGATTACATTCTGTTTGATTCCGCGTGGGTCGGTTACGAACAGTTTATCCCAATGATGGCGGATAGCTCGCCGCTGCTGTTAGAGCTTAACGAAAACGATCCGGGGATCTTTGTGACGCAGTCGGTGCATAAACAGCAGGCGGGCTTCTCGCAGACATCGCAGATCCATAAAAAAGATAACCATATTCGCGGGCAGGCGCGTTTTTGCCCGCATAAGCGGTTAAATAATGCCTTTATGCTCCATGCTTCTACCAGCCCGTTCTATCCGCTGTTTGCCGCGCTGGACGTTAACGCCAAAATTCATGAAGGGGAGAGTGGGCGTCGGCTGTGGGCGGAGTGCGTTGCGTTGGGGATTGAAGCCCGGAAGGCGATTCTTGCGCGCTGTAAGCTGTTCCGCCCGTTTATTCCACCCGTTGTTGATGGCAAATTGTGGCAGGATTATCCGACGTCAGTGTTAGCCAGCGACCGTCGTTTTTTCAGTTTTGAGCCGGGGGCGAAGTGGCACGGCTTTGAAGGATATGCCGCGGAGCAGTATTTTGTCGATCCGTGTAAGCTGTTACTGACCACACCAGGTATCAATGCCGAAACCGGCGAATATAGCGACTTTGGCGTTCCGGCGACGATTCTGGCGCACTATCTGCGTGAGAACGGCATTGTGCCGGAGAAGTGCGATCTCAACTCCATTCTGTTCTTATTAACGCCGGCGGAAAGCCACGAGAAGCTGGCGCAACTGGTGGCGATGCTGGCGCAGTTTGAACAGCATATTGAGGATGACTCACCGCTGGCTGAGGTGTTGCCGAGCGTTTATAACAAATATCCGGTGCGCTATCGCGACTACACCCTGCGCCAGTTGTGTCAGGAGATGCACGATCTGTATGTCAGTTTCGACGTCAAAGACCTACAAAAAGCGATGTTCCGCCAGCAGAGTTTCCCGTCAGTGGTGATGAATCCCCAGGATGCGCATAGCGCTTATATTCGCGGTGAAGTGGAGTTGGTGCGGATTCGTGATGCCGAAGGGCGAATTGCGGCAGAAGGGGCGTTGCCTTATCCACCTGGCGTGCTTTGCGTGGTACCCGGGGAAGTCTGGGGTGGGGCGGTTCAACGTTATTTCCTTGCGCTGGAAGAAGGGGTGAATTTGCTGCCAGGTTTTTCACCGGAGCTGCAAGGTGTCTATAGCGAAACCGATGCGGATGGTATGAAACGGTTGTACGGGTATGTGTTGAAGTAAGAATAAAAAAACGGGTCACCTTCTGGCGACCCGTTTTTCTTTGCGTAATTAGTGGCTAACCGTCTGTGTGCCTGTCGGGACACGAACGTGTTTATATTTGAACATCGCCATAAACGCGAAGGCCAGAACCACGGAGTAACCTGCGAAAATCAGCCATACGGTTTGCCAGTCGGTAATGCCGTTTTGGGTATACATCTCAACCACTTTACCGCTCACGATGCCGCCGAGGATACAGCCGAAGCCGTTGGTCATCATCAGGAACATCCCTTGCGCACTGGCGCGAATTGCCGGGCTAACTTCTTTTTCGACAAACACCGAGCCAGAGATGTTGAAGAAGTCGAATGCGCAACCGTAAACGATCATCGACAGTACCAGCAGCACGGTACCGAACGGAGTCGGGTCGCCGTAAGCAAACAGCGCAAAACGCAGGATCCACGCCACGATACTGATCATCATTACGTTCTTAATACCGTAGCGGCTTAAGAAGAACGGGATGGTCAGAATGAACAGGGTTTCAGAGATCTGCGAAATCGACATGATGATTGACGCATGCTGCACGATGAAGCTGCTGGCAAACATCGGATCTTTGTCGAAGCTGTGCAGGAAGGTATTACCAAACATGTTGGTAATCTGCAGTTCCGCGCCCAGCAGCATTGAGAAGATGAAGAAGATTGCCATACGCTTGTTTTTAAACAGCGCGAATGCATCGAGGCCCAGCAGGGTTGTCCAGCTCTGATTCGCTTGCTGTTTAGCAACCGGAATATGCGGCAGAGTCAGGGTAAACAGAACCAGAATGGCGGAAAGAGCTGCGCCAATATACAGCTGCATGTGGCTTAATTCGAAGCCAGACAGGCTCACCACCCACATTGCCATGATAAAGCCGATGGTGCCCCAGATACGGATTGGCGGGAAGTCAGTAACGATATCCATCCCGGCATTTTGCAGGCGATAGTAAGAGATGGTGTTGATTAACCCAAGCGTTGGCATATAAGCAAACGAGTTAATCAATATCACAAGGAACATCGCTTCCGGCGTCGTGACCTGTGCTGCCATGAACAGCGTGATAGCGCCAATGGTGTGGCAAATGGCATAGACCCATTTCGCACTTAACCATTTGTCGGCCACAATCCCCAGCAGCGCAGGCATAAAGACCGCGGCGATACCCAGTGAGCTATAAACTGCGCCAATAGAAGCACCGTCAAACTTCAGGGTAACAAACATATAGGAACCGAGGGTCGTCAGCCAACTTCCCCACAGACAGAACTGCAGAAAAGAGAGGATTTTCAGCTGCAGCTTAAGATTCATGTTAATTTCCTCACATCGTGATGCGGATGAGTGTTTGAAAAAGCACATTTGACCGTGCGAGATGATGCGATTCTATCAACTTCGCAGACTGGTTTTTTGTTACCTGTGGCAAATAATTGCAAACATTCCCAATTTGCAAAACGAAATTGTGATGTGGATAACATTTTTGCCCCTGAGCATCGTCAGGGGCGGTAAGTGGAATTATCGGCGGCGGTAAGATTTTTGCGCAGTGTTCACTTTATAAAGATAACGGCGAGATTCCGCAGAGGGATGGCGGGTCGTCAGCGTCTGATAAACATCGCCCGGCGTCATGGTGTTAATAATATTAGCCGCCTGAATCTTATCATTCGAAAAGACTCGCAGCACGCTGCCTGCGCCGCCGTTATAGGCGGTGATGACGGCGTAACGCCGCGACGTTGGGTTATCAATTCCGCCAAGATAAACATTATTCAGCATCGCCAGATACGCGGTGCCGGTATCAATATTGCTGGCAGGATCAAACAAGAAACTGCGGCTCGGCGTGCCGGATTTCCCCTGCGAGCGGAACACATCTTTCCCGGCAGTATGTTGTACCACCTGCATTAGCCCCAGCGCGTCGGAACGGCTGACCGCATAGGGGTTAAAGGAAGATTCGGTCTGCATAATTGCGAGAATCAGCGACTCATCAACGCCATATTTCCGTGACGCCTGGCGGACCATGCCGAGATATTTGTGCGCACGTTTATCAAGGTGGTTCGGCACCATGTTAATGGTGACACTGTAGATGATACGCAGCCCGTTGCTGCGGCTTTTCAGACGGTTTTTCAGCAGATAATCCGCGAAGTTGCTCGCACGACCTTCCCAGCGAATCGGCTGCCCGGTGTTGTCCACCACCTGACCGTAAAGGAAAGGTTCTTTCGAAATCGTAATATCATCAACGTCGGAATAGAGATCGACCGAACTCGGATCGTCACCCATCAGCAACGTTTTGATTATTGCCCGGCGCAGGTGCGCGGCAGGTTCTGTCCCGGCGATGGTTTCGATAGTAATCGTACCGTCATCGAAGTTGATGTGGCTGCGGGTCTGATATTGATCGGTGTATTTCACGTAGTCCTTAGGACCGGCGATCACCACCTCTTTGAAGTCCCAGATGTTCTCAATATTGTGGGCAAATTGCCCCATCAGAATATCAAAACCGTTGGTATCTTTGACCCAGGCTTCGTTATAGGTATCGCCTTTTTTGGTCGTCGAACAGGAGATGAGCAACGGCGCAATCAAAGCCAGCGCGAGATATTTTTTCATCATTCCGGGTGCGTGTTGTGTTTGTATTTATGCAGGTGCCGGAGGCGTGCTCCGGCACTGTTTTTATTTTTTATCTTCCGGCGTATAGCCCTCGATATGCACCTCTTTACCCTCGAACAGGAAGTTGACCATCTCCTGCTCCAGCAGTTTGCGGTGCTCGGCATTCATCATGTTGAGTTTCTTTTCATTAATCAGCATGGTTTGTTTGTGCTGCCACTGCGCCCAGGCTTCTTTGGAGATCTCGTTATAGATGCGTTTTCCCAGTTCGCCGGGGTACAGCTGAAAATCCTGACCTTCTGCTTCACGTTGCAGGAAAGTACAAAAAATCGTTCTGCTCATAAATCATCCTCTTTATCGACTCACGCGCTAAACCGGCGCGCCAGTGCGTAACTGCTGTAACAAACGCTCCACGGGAGCCGCCAGGCCAACTGACGGCGGTTGCGCTAAGTTATACCAGAGCGCATTGCCTTCATCCATGCAGCCGGTGAATGACGACACGGGAAGCCACATAGGCACAATATCTAAGTGGAAATGGCTGAATGTATGGCGAAACGCGGTCAGCTGCGTCAGGTTATCGGCAGCAATCTGCCGTTGCGCCAGCCATTGCCGCAAACTTTCTTCATCGGCAAACTGCGGGAAACAGTATAAACCGCCCCACAATCCGCTCGGCGGACGCTGCGCCAGAAATACTTCATCTTCGTGCTGTAACAGCAGAAAGTAGCCGGTGCGCTCCGGTAGCGTCTGTTTCGGTTTTTTGCCCGGATAAAGCGACCAGCTATTGTTGGCGGTGGCAATACACCCGTTTTGTAGCGGACAGAGCGAACATTTCGGCTTCGAGCGCGTACAAATCATCGCGCCCAAATCCATCATCGCCTGGTTAAACCGTTCCACGCCAACCGCGGGCGTCACCTGCTCGCTCAAACTCCATAGTTTATTCTCGACCTCTTTTTTCCCAGGCCAGCCGCTTACAGCATAGCAGCGCGCCAGCACGCGTTTGACGTTACCGTCGAGAATCGGAAAGTGCTTACCCAGAGAAAGCGAGAGAATCGCGCCTGCGGTGGAACGCCCGACGCCCGGTAACGCGGCAACCTCATCAAAGGTTTCCGGGAATTTACCGCCGTGTAAGGTGGCAACTTGCTGTGCCGCTTTATGTAGATTGCGCGCGCGGGCGTAATAGCCCAGTCCGGTCCACAAGTGGAGAACTTCGTCCAGCGGCGCATTGGCGAGATCGGTCACCGTCGGGAAGCGCGCCATAAAGCGTTCAAAATAGGGGATAACGGTCGCAACCTGAGTTTGTTGCAACATCACTTCTGAGAGCCATACTTTGTAGGGCGTCTTGTCAATTTGCCAGGGCAGAGTTTTTCGCCCGTATTTATCGTACCAGTCCAGAACCTGGGCTGAAAATTGCGACGCTTGCATGGTCACCGAATTCACTGTTGTTGGGGGCAAGATTGCAGCACAGCGACGGCAGGGTGTAAACCGGAACTTTCCGCAGCCACGGCCTTATCATGCTTGCATCCGGCAACTAACTTTGGATAATGCCCGTTTTCAGAACACTTTCACAAGCGACTAAATCTTTATGAAAAACGACGTCATCTCACCGGAATTTGATGAAAACGGCCGCCCGCTGCGCCGTATCCGTAGTTTTGTGCGCCGCCAGGGGCGACTGACCAAAGGCCAGGAACATGCGCTGGAAAACTACTGGCCGGTGATGGGCGTTGAGTTCAGCGAAGATATGCTGGATTTCCCTGCGCTTTTTGGCCGTGAAGCGCCAGTGACGCTTGAGATTGGTTTCGGCATGGGGGCGTCGCTGGTGGCAATGGCTAAAGATCGCCCTGAGCAGGACTTCCTCGGCATTGAAGTGCATTCACCAGGCGTTGGTGCGTGCCTGTCTTCTGCGCATGAAGAGGGCTTAAGCAACCTGCGCGTGATGTGTCATGATGCGGTTGAAGTGCTGCATAAAATGATTCCTGACAATTCATTGCGCATGGTGCAGCTCTTTTTCCCTGACCCGTGGCACAAAGCGCGCCATAATAAACGCCGTATCGTTCAGGTGCCGTTTGCCGAACTGGTAAAAAGCAAACTGCAGCTGGGGGGCGTATTCCATATGGCGACCGACTGGGAACCTTATGCGGAACATATGCTTGAAGTGATGTCTTCTATTGACGGTTATAAAAACCTGTCAGAGAGCAATGATTACGTACCGCGTCCGGCATCACGTCCGGTGACGAAATTTGAACAACGTGGTCATCGTCTTGGTCACGGAGTATGGGACTTAATGTTCGAGAGGGTGAAATAATGGCAAAGAACCGTAGCCGTCGTCTGCGTAAAAAAATGCACATCGACGAATTCCAGGAATTAGGATTTTCGGTGGCATGGCGATTCCCGGAAGGTACATCGGAAGAACAGATTGATAAAACCGTTGATGACTTTATTAACGAGGTTATCGAACCGAACAAACTGGCCTTTGACGGCAGCGGATATCTGGCCTGGGAAGGTCTGATCTGCATGCAGGAAATCGGCAAATGCACCGAAGAACATCAGGCGATTGTGCGTAAGTGGCTGGAAGAGCGCAAACTGGATGAGGTACGCACCAGCGAACTTTTCGACGTTTGGTGGGACTAAGAAAGCATACGGGCGATGACAAATGCAAAACTGTCTGATGCGCTACGCTTATCAGGCCTGGAAAGATGCACAATCGAGTAGGCCGGATAAGGCGTTTACGCCGCATCCGGCATGGATAACGTGTACTTTGTTATCAATCTGGGGCCAGCAAATGCTGGCCTGATTTGTTCTTGAGGGAAGACTATGATGCGCAAAATGCTGCTGGCGGCAGCACTTTCAGTGACGGCGATGACCGCTCACGCCGACTACCAGTGCAGCGTCACGCCGCGTGATGATGTGATTGTCAGCCCGCAAACCGTGCAGGTGAAGGGCGAAAACGGCAATCTGGTGATCACGCCAGACGGCAACGTGATGTATAACGGTAAGCAATATTCCCTGAACGCCGCCCAGCGCGAGCAGGCGAAGGATTATCAGGCTGAACTGCGTAGTACGCTGCCGTGGATTGATGAAGGCGCGAAAAGCCGCGTCGAGAAAGCCCGTATCGTGCTGGATAAAATCATCGTTCAGGAGATGGGCGAAAACAGCAAAATGCGCAGCCGTCTGACCAAACTTGATGCGCAACTGAAAGAGCAGATGAACCGCATTATCGAAACGCGCAGCGATGGCCTGACGTTCCACTATAAAGCCATTGATCAGGTTCGCGCCGAAGGCCAGCAATTAGTGAATCAGGCAATGGGCGGAATTTTACAGGACAGCATTAATGAAATGGGCGCGAAAGCGGTGCTGAAAAGCGGTGGTAACCCATTACAGAATGTGCTGGGAAGCCTGGGCGGTCTGCAATCCTCAATCCAGACCGAATGGAAAAAGCAGGAAAAAGACTTCCAGCAGTTTGGCAAAGATGTCTGTAGCCGCGTTGTGACTTTGGAAGATAGCCGCAAAGCCCTGGTCGGAAATTTAAAATAATCCTCTATTTTAAGACGGCATAATACTTTTTTATGCCGTTTAATTCTTCGTTTTGTTACCTGTCTCTAACTTTGTAGATCTCCAAAATATATTCACGTTGTAAATTGTTTAACGTCAAATTTCCCATACAAAGCTAAGGGATAATGCGTAGCGTTCACGTAACTGGAGGAATGAAATGGAGTTTTTCAAAAAGACGGCACTTGCCGCACTGGTTATGGGTTTTAGTGGTGCAGCATTGGCATTACCCAATATCACCATTTTAGCAACCGGCGGGACCATTGCCGGTGGTGGTGACTCCGCAACCAAATCTAACTACACAGCGGGTAAAGTTGGCGTAGAAAATCTGGTTAATGCGGTGCCGCAACTGAAGGACATTGCGAACGTTAAAGGCGAGCAGGTAGTGAATATCGGCTCCCAGGACATGAACGATAATGTCTGGCTGACACTGGCGAAAAAAATTAACACCGACTGCGATAAAACCGACGGCTTCGTCATTACTCACGGTACCGACACGATGGAAGAAACCGCTTACTTCCTCGACCTGACGGTGAAATGCGACAAACCGGTGGTGATGGTCGGCGCAATGCGCCCGTCCACGTCCATGAGCGCAGACGGTCCATTCAACCTGTATAACGCGGTAGTGACCGCAGCTGATAAAGCCTCCGCTAATCGTGGCGTGCTGGTGGTGATGAACGACACCGTACTGGACGGTCGCGATGTCACCAAAACCAACACCACCGACGTAGCGACCTTCAAGTCTGTTAACTACGGTCCTCTGGGTTACATTCACAACGGTAAGATTGACTACCAACGTACCCCGGCACGTAAGCATACCAGCGACACGCCGTTCGATGTCTCTAAGCTGAATGAACTGCCGAAAGTCGGCATCGTTTATAACTACGCTAACGCATCCGATCTTCCGGCTAAAGCACTGGTAGATGCGGGCTATGATGGCATCGTCAGCGCTGGTGTGGGTAACGGTAACCTGTATAAATCCGTGTTCGACACTCTGGCGACCGCCGCGAAAAACGGCACTGCAGTAGTGCGTTCTTCCCGCGTACCGACGGGCGCTACCACTCAGGATGCCGAAGTGGATGATGCGAAATATGGCTTCGTGGCCTCTGGCACGCTGAACCCGCAAAAAGCGCGCGTTCTGCTGCAACTGGCTCTGACGCAAACCAAAGATCCGCAGCAGATCCAGCAGCTCTTCAATCAGTACTAATCACCTCGCCCCGGTATCGTGCCGGGGCTTTTCACTTCAGACTCACGTCCATTGCCAATTTTTATCACCCTAATGATAATCACCGGAATAAATTATTCCGTGCGAGGGTTTTCGGGTGAAAAAGCAATGGATTGTAGGCACGGCGCTGCTTATGTTGATGACTGGTAATGCCTGGGCAGATGGCGAACCGCCAACTGAAAATATCTTAAAAGATCAATTCAAAAAGCAGTATCACGGCATTCTCAAGCTTGATGCCATCAGCTTAAAAAATCTTGATGCTAAGGGTAATCAGGCCACCTGGTCAGCGGAAGGCGATGTCTCTTCCAGTGACGATCTCTATACCTGGGTCGGTCAGTTGGCAGATTACGAACTGCTCGAACAGACCTGGACGAAAGATAAACCGGTAAAATTCTCGGCGATGTTAACCAGTAAAGGAACGCCCGCGTCTGGCTGGTCGGTGAACTTTTACTCTTTTCAGGCGGCAGCCAGCGATCGTGGGCGGGTGGTCGACGATATCAAAACGAATAATAAATATCTGATCGTGAATAGCGAAGATTTCAATTATCGCTTTAGTCAGCTTGAATCAGCGTTGAATACCCAGAAGAACTCGATTCCTGCGCTGGAAAAGGAAGTGAAAGCGCTTGATAAGCAAATGGTGGCGGCGCAGAAAGCAGCGGATGCATATTGGGGAAAAGATGCAAACGGTAAGCAAATGACCCGCGAAGACGCATTTAAAAAAATTCACCAACAGCGTGATGAGTTTAATAAACAGAACGATAGCGAGGCGTTCGCGGTTAAATATGACAAAGAGGTTTATCAACCGGCGATTGCGGCATGTCATAAACAGAGTGCAGAGTGTTATGAAGTGCCGATTCAGCAGAAGCGAGATTTCGATATCAACGAACAACGGCGACAGACTTTTCTGCAATCACAAAAACTTAGCCGTAAATTGCAGGATGACTGGATAACGCTCGAAAAAGGGCAATATCCGTTAACGATGAAAGTTTCAGAAATAAACAGTAAAAAAGTCGCGATTTTGATGAAAATTGACGATATTAACCAGGCTAATGAACGCTGGAAAAAAGATACCGAACAATTGCGGCGCAATGGGGTGATTAAGTAATTTTTGCGATGACGCAAGAGTTGTAGCCGGATGTTGCGTACACGCCGCATCCGGCAATACAAATTTACTCAGCCAGAAAAAGCTCCAGCAGCGAATTTAAAAACAACTTCCCATGTTCCGTTATCTGCCAGTAATCCGCACATTCTGTGAGATAACCCTGAGCAATAGCCTCGTCTAACTGAGGGCGAATAACCTCTTCTGAAAGGCCAGTATACTGGCTAAACTCCACGCGCGGCGCGGCTTCCAGCAGACGGAAGCGATTCATAAAGAACTCAAACGGCTTATCTGCGGCTTCGACATCACGCTGGCTTTCCAGATACCGCCCCTGCATAAAACCACGCGGATGACGCGTTTTGGTGGTACGCAGAATGCGCCCATCCGGGAAGGTGACTTTGCCGTGCGCGCCGCAGCCAATACCGATGTAGTCACCAAATCGCCAGTAGTTGAGATTGTGCTGGCACTGATAACCTGGTTTGGCGTAAGCGGATGTTTCATATTGCTGATAACCCGCAGCCGTTAATAACTGATGCCCTTGCTCGAAGATATCCCACAATGCATCGTCGTCCGGCAGTACAGGAGGGCGTGAGCCAAACAACGTATTAGGTTCGATGGTCAGTTGATACCAGGAAAGGTGCGGCGGATTCAGTTCAATGGCCTGGCGTAGATCGCCAAGCGCCTCTTCCAGTGATTGATCAGGCAACCCATGCATCAAATCGAGGTTAAAACTACGCAGCCCCAGCCCGCTTGCCAGATTTGCCGCCCGTTTCGCTTCTTGCGGGCCATGAATACGTCCAAGTCGTTTTAGCTTTTCTTCGCTAAAACTCTGCACACCAATAGAGATGCGGTTTACACCAGCACGCTGATAATCAACAAAGCGATCGGCTTCTACCGTGCCTGGGTTCGCTTCCATGGTGATTTCTGCATCCGCTGCCAGCGGCAAACGCGCACGCACGCCGTCCAGCAGCGTTTGCATCGCCGGGCCAGAAAGCAGGCTCGGCGTACCGCCGCCAATAAAGATTGTCTGCACTTCACGGCCCTGAGCGTAAGCCACATCGTTGTCCAGATCGTTAAGCAGATGCTGAACATAATCGTCGTGCGGCACTTCTCCTTTCAACGCGTGAGAGTTGAAATCGCAGTACGGGCATTTCTGCACGCACCACGGGATGTGAATGTAGAGACTCAGCGGCGGTAATTTAACCATTTCGTAAAGCGTCCAACAGCAGTTTCAATGCCTGACCACGGTGGGAAATGGCGCTCTTTTCTTCGCGGGTCAGTTCGGCAGCAGTTTTACCTTCGGAAGGCACGAAGAAGATTGGATCATAACCAAAGCCGCCAGTACCCGCCGGTTCACGAGTAATCACGCCAGACCAGCTACCGTGGCACACCAGCGGAGTCGGATCTTCCGCGTGGCGCAGATATACCAGCACGCAGTGGAAACGCGCCTGACGTTGGTCGTCCGGTACGTCTTTCATTGTTTCCAGCAGTTTTTGCAGATTCTTTTGATCGGTCGCGTCTTCACCGGAATAACGTGCGGAGTAAATCCCAGGCGCGCCGCCAAGCACATCTACCGCCAGACCAGAGTCGTCGGCAATTGCTGGTAAACCGGTCACTTTTGCCGCGTGTCGTGCTTTCAGAATCGCGTTTTCGATAAAGGTCAGGCCGGTTTCTTCGGCAGAATCTACGCCGAGGTCTGTTTGGGCCACGATATCAAGACCGAAGTCGCTAAGCAGCGACGCCAGCTCACGCACTTTACCGGCATTGCCGGTTGCGAGGACAACTTTTTGCATAGGATACCTAATTAATTAACGCCGCGATTTCTGGCGGGATTTGTTGCGGATTAATGATTTTAATTTGTTTGTGGCGGCCAAGTTCGCCTTTTTCAATCACCACCTGGCTTTTGGCTACCCGGAATTGCTTGCCGAGAAACTTCACCAGATGGCTGTTGGCCTGGCCGTCAACTGGCGGCGCGGTAATGGCGACTTTTACTTCGTCGCCATGTAAACCGACAATAGAATCACGGCTGGCTTTCGGCTGAATATAAAGCCGTAAAACCAGACCGTCATCATTAACTGTTACGGCACTCATAACGCCATCCACAGCCCCGGTAGTAGCATATTTCCGGTCGCCTGCAGTACTTCTGCGACACCCATATTAATGACATACAGCAGCAGAACGAGGATCATCGGCGAGAAATCAATCCCACCCATTGCTGGCAGCAGGCGGCGAATCGGGCGCAGCAGAGGATCGGCAAGCTGAATCAGGACGTATTCAATCGGGCTACGACCCTGGCTTACCCAGCTCATAATCGCCATCACCAGCAGGACCCAGAAAATCAGCAGGCCGATGGTTTTCAGCAAAATCAGTAAACCGGCAATCCAGATGATTGGCAGGAAGGTCACCACTTTAAACAGCACGATGGCTTTGATGAAACTGAGAATGTACGCAACCAGCAGTGAGGCGCTGTCAATTGGCCCCATTGCAGGAATAACGCGGCGCAGTGGCCCGATAATTGGCTGCGTTACCTTCACTACAAACTGTGAGAAGGGGTTGTAAAAATCACAATGAGCCCACTGCATCCAGATGCGTAATAACAGCACCATGGTATACAGCTCAATGACCGTTGAAAGCAGGAAAGTCAACGTATTCATGGCGTTCCTTTAATTCCTTATTTTTTAGAGTAATCACGCGCACCAAAAATTGCAGTGCCGATACGAACCATCGTGCTACCTGCCGCGATGGCGGCTTCCATATCGTCCGACATTCCCAGAGAGAGCGTGTCGATATGCGGGTAGCGCGTTTTCAGTCCGGCAAATGCTACAGCCATTTGGCGTGCAACTTCAAACTGCCTTACATATTCTGACTCAGGCGCAGGGATTGCCATCAGCCCGCGCAGACGTAAACGCGGTAGTTCAGAGACCGCTGCTGCCAGCTCGTCCAGTTCAGCCAGTTGAATCCCGGACTTACTGTTTTCATCACTAATATTAATTTGAATCAGTACGTTAAGAGGGGGGAGTTCTGCCGGGCGCTGGTCGTTCAGGCGGGTGGCGATGCGCAAACGGTCGATGGTATGACACCAGTCGAAATGTTCTGCCACCAGGCGGCTTTTATTAGACTGCAACGGGCCAATAAAATGCCATTCTAATCCTGTTACGCCCAGTTCCTGAAAGTGGCGAATTTTATCTACCCCTTCCTGAACATAGTTTTCACCAAATTGACGCTGCCCGGCATCAATGGCTTCTGCGATGGCGCTCGCAGGTTTTGTTTTACTGACTGCAAGCAGCGTAATTTCTTCTGGAGAACGGCCGCAACGCGTTGCAGCCGCTGAGATTTTGTCCCGGACCTGTGCCAGGTTATGCGCAATATCGTTCATTTTCCGAGGATCTTAGTATGAATATGGAAGAAATTGTGGCCCTTAGTGTAAAGCATAACGTCTCGGATCTACACCTGTGCAGCGCCTGGCCCGCACGATGGCGTATTCGCGGAAGAATGGAAGCTGCGCCGTTTGACGCGCCGGACGTGGAAGAGCTATTGCGGGAGTGGCTGGATGACGATCAGCGGGCAATATTGCTGGAGAATGGTCAGTTAGATTTTGCTGTGTCGCTGGCGGAAAACCAGCGATTGCGCGGCAGTGCGTTCGCGCAACGGCAAGGTATTTCTCTGGCATTACGGTTGTTACCTTCGCACTGCCCGCAGCTCGAACAGCTTGGCGCACCACCGGTATTGCCGGAATTACTCAAGATCGAGAATGGCCTGATTCTGGTGACGGGGGCGACGGGGAGCGGCAAATCTACCACGCTGGCGGCGATGGTTGGCTATCTCAATCAACATGCCGATGCGCATATTCTGACGCTGGAAGATCCTGTGGAATATCTCTATGCCAGCCAGCGATGTTTGATCCAGCAGCGGGAGATTGGTTTGCACTGTATGACGTTCGCATCGGGGTTGCGGGCTGCATTGCGGGAAGATCCCGATGTGATATTGCTCGGAGAGCTACGTGACAGCGAGACAATCCGTCTGGCGCTGACGGCGGCAGAAACCGGGCATCTGGTGCTGGCAACATTACATACGCGTGGTGCGGCGCAGGCAGTTGAGCGACTGGTGGATTCATTTCCGGCGCAGGAAAAAGATCCCGTGCGTAATCAACTGGCAGGTAGTTTACGGGCGGTGTTGTCACAAAAGCTGGAAGTGGATAAACAGGAAGGACGCGTGGCGCTGTTTGAATTGCTGATTAACACACCCGCGGTGGGGAATTTGATTCGCGAAGGGAAAACCCACCAGTTACCACATGTTATTCAAACTGGGCAACAAGTGGGGATGTTAACGTTTCAGCAGAGTTATCAGCAGCGGGTGGGGGAAGGGCGTTTGTAAATCGCCTTAATATCCCTGCTCGAAATAACTTTCGAGAATAATAACCGCAGAGGCAGAGTCGACTTTACCTTTGTTGAGCGCCCGATAGCCGCCCTGTTCGAACAGACCGGAGCGCGCTTCCACGGTGCTAAGACGCTCGTCATGGAGCTTAACTTCAACACCAAAACGGCCATGAATACGATTGGCGAATTTACGCGCCCGGGCAGTCAACGGTTGCTCGGTACCGTCCATATTCAGCGGCAAACCGACGATAATTTCGTCAGGCTGCCACTCTTTCAGTAAACGTTCGATAAGGTTCCAGTCCGGCGTACCGTCCTGCGCTTTAATTGCGGGCAGTGGGCGAGCGGTGCCGGTAATGCGTTGTCCGACCGCTACGCCAATGCTTTTAGTGCCGAAATCGAAGGCGAGTAAGGTTCCACTCATCAGGCATGCCCTGCCACACCAGGCATGGTGAGAATATCCACACCAATCAGTTTTGCCGCATCGCGCCAGCGGTCGGCAATAGGCGTTTTGAACAGAATATTCAGATCTGCCGGGGCCGTTAGCCACGCGTTATCGAGAATTTCTTGTTCCAGTTGACCTTTCTCCCAGGAGGCATAACCCAGCGCCACCAATACGTCAGACGGTTGTTTATCGGTGCCGAGCGTTTCCAGCACATCGCGGGAAGTGGTCATCACCGTGTTGTCTGAAATGCGAATGCTGGAAGCAAAATTGGAGGGCGGAGTATGCAAAATAAACCCGCGATCTTCCGCCAGTGGGCCGCCGAGCATAACCGGTTTATCCAGACGGATTGATTCATCACGCGGCTCCGGCGTGATCTTCAGCTTTTCCAGAATCCCTTCAATTTTGAGATTTTCCAGCGGCTTGTTGACGATGATCCCCATTGCACCATTGGTATTATGTTCGCAAATGTAGACCACGGAACGACGGAAAATCGGATCCTGGAGAGCAGGCATGGCAATAAGAAAGTGATGCTGTAAATTCATTGTCAGAGGTTCTGTTTCCTGGTTCAAAAAAGCAACAGCGCCCAGTATGCGTGGAAAGAAGGGCGCTGTCACTCAGAGTCTCAACGAGATCCTTCTCGCTAAGGTGGGTTACTGCTGCTGTAAACGTGCTTCGATGGCATCCATTAACATTCCGGTGATCGACACCGGAAACTCTGCTTCAATCTCACGAATACAGGTTGGGCTGGTGACGTTAATTTCAGTCAGACGGTCGCCGATGATATCCAGACCAACAAAAATCAGCCCTTTTTCTTTCAGCGTCGGTCCGATCTGACGGGCGATTTTCCAGTCACTCTCCGTTAGCGGACGAGGTTCACCGCGACCACCGGCAGCCAGATTGCCACGGGTTTCGCCCCCCTGCGGAATACGCGCCAGGCAGTACGGCACCGGTTCGCCATCCACCACCAACACGCGTTTGTCGCCATCTTTAATGGCTGGCAGGTAATTTTGCGCCATGCAGTAGCGAGTGCCATGCTCAGTCAGGGTTTCGGCAATCACGCCGAGGTTTGGATCGCCTTCTTTCACGCGGAAAATCGACGCGCCGCCCATACCGTCAAGCGGCTTAAGAATGATGTCGCTGTGTTTCTCCCAGAACGCTTTCAGCTGTGCTTTATTGCGCGTAACCAGCGTTTCTGGCGTTAAGTCAGAGAACCAGGCGGTAAACAGTTTCTCGTTACAGTCGCGCAGGCTCTGCGGCTTGTTAACGATCAGCGTCCCTTTCTCTTCGGCACGTTCCAGAATATAGGTCGCGTAGATAAACTCGGTATCAAACGGCGGGTCTTTACGCATCAGGATCACATCGAGATCGGCCAGCGGCAGATCCTGTTCACCGACGAACGAAAACCACTCTTCGTAGTTCTGCTTCACGTTCAGCGTGCGGGTATGGGCGCGGGCTTCGCCATTGATCAGATACAGATCGCCCATCTCCATATAGTGAAGTTCGTAACCACGACGCTGTGCTTCCAGCAACATAGCGAAACTGGAATCTTTCTTGATGTTGATGTTTGCGATGGGGTCCATCACGATGCCGAGCTTGATCATTATTCTTCTCCGTTAGCCCAAATCGCCAAAACGCACCTGTAGTGCGGTGATGGCGGTGAGCGCAGTTGTCTCTGTACGCAAAACGCGAGGTCCCAACAGGATATCAGTAAATTGATAGCGGGCAGTCATGGCAATTTCATCTGCCGATAAACCGCCTTCCGGGCCAATTAGCAGGCGGACGCGTTCAACCGGTAACGGCAACGTATTGATGCTGTTACTGGCGCGCGGGTGAAGATTCAGTTTCAGTCCTTCATCCTGCTCTGCACACCAGGCTTCCAGATCCATCGCTGGACGGATTTCCGGCACCCGGTTACGACCACACTGCTCACAGGCAGCAATTGCAATCTTCTGCCACTGCTGGAGCTTCTTGTTCAGACGTTCACTATCCAGTTTAACGCCGCAGCGTTCAGAAAAAAGTGGCGTAATGAGGCTTACACCGAGTTCGATCGATTTCTGGATCGTAAATTCCATTTTTTCGCCACGCGACATCACCTGACCGAGGTGAATATGCAGCGGAGATTCACGATCGTCGAGTTGGCCTTCCAGCACTTTCACTTCCACGCTTTTTTTGCTGGCGCTGGTAATTTCGGCGTCAAAGACCTGGTTGCTACCGTCAAACAATTGCAACGCCTGTCCTGGCCCCATGCGCAGTACGCGCCCGATATGGTTGGCGGCATCTTCGCAAAGCGCGATGTGAGAATGGCTGGTCAGTGGTTCAGGATGATAAATGCGGGGGATACGCATAGTTAAAAATCCGCGTCGTCTCCCCACGCGGTTGTACGCGTGGGGTAGGGGTTAACAAAAAGAATCCCGCTAGTGTAGGTTAGCTCTTTCGCGCCTGGCAAGCGCGTTGCACATACGGGTTATGATTGCCCTGCACCTTCGCGATGCGTTCATCGCGCTCGCACTCCCAGTCGGTAACCGGATACATCTTGTTCCATGCGTTAAACAGCTGCGTTTGCTGGCGAGAGAGTGTCAGGTTGTATTGGTCACGCATATAGAAGTAGGTGCGCGCAATGGCTCCGCGTGCACGTGCTGGTGGCTCGGCGACTTTTTCTTTGAAATCGACCTTCATAGCGCATTGACCGTACTGGCCTTCGCCGCCATTCCACTGGCTGTACATAAAGTTGCCGCGATCGCCATTCACCTCACCGACTGACGGTTGCAGGTTATGCATATCGCTTTCCATCTTGCGATAAACCGGATCTTTGGCACAGTTTTTACGTCCACCGTCCTGCCAGCACTGGCGCTGGTGACCGAACTGCCAGGCGGGAACAACGTGTTCCCACTCTACGCGGTTGGCGCGGTTTTCATTTTTGCGCACCTGATAGCCGCACGATTGCAGATCGACAACGCCTTTTTTGCCCTGCCAGTCAATTTTACATCCGCAGTAAAACGTACCCGGTGCGTCAGCGTGGATTTTTACCGCCGCGGCTTTCGCCTGAGAAAAACTATTGATACCTTCGGCCAACGTCGGGCCGGAAAATGCTGCGCTCAGTACCACCGCAGCAATAGACAAATAACGGTACATCACTTACTCCGTGTTAAAACGAGCCAGCAACGTAGCGAAAGTTGTTTTGGTATGCAATCAGCCAGATCAGGAAAGTTCCTGATAGTTCAGGTGGTTATTTTGCAATCAGCTGTTCACCGCAATGAACACAGCGATAGACGGCCTCGCCACGAACTACGCGATTATGGCGGCGTACGGTAAGCTGATGTTCCTGGCACTTGCAGTGGTAGGGGAAGGTGTTGCGACGCACGGATTGCAGTTCAAACTGGTGCGTACGACGAGCGGGAACGCCAAGCACGTTTTCCATCATCCACTTCCACTCTTTGCCATGTGGCGCTACGCGGCCGAAATGTTTCCATACCAGCAAATGTGCCAGTTCGTGTGGCACCACTTCTTCAATAAAAGCTTCACTGTTTTCCAACAGCAAAACGGGATTGAGGCGAATTTCATAGCTTTCCAGCCAGGCTGTTCCGGCAGAGGTTCCGCGCTGGGTGTAAGAGAGTTTTGGCTCCGGGTAGTTACGCCCCAGCTTCAGGTTGGCCTGGGCGAGTTTTTCCCGCAGGCGACGCATAACGGCCTGTTGGATGGCGATAGGGAGACGGGATGTTTTCATAGCGGCAGAGGATAGAGCGAAGAAAAGATGACTGCAAGAGGTGGCTTCCTCCGCGACGGGAGGAAGCCAGAGGAGATTAATCGTGAGCGCCGATTTCACGCAGTTTACGACCTTTCATCAGATTACGTTCAATATGTTCCAGCGAAACGTGTTTGGTTTCCGGTACCAGCCACAGTGTCAGCAGAATAAACAGTACGTTCAGAGCCGCATACACCCAGAAGGTGTTGGCGTTACCCAGCGTGTTGAGCATGGTCAGGAACGTTGCGCCAACGATCATGTTGGCAATCCAGTTGGTGGCGGTGGAGCAGGTGATGCCAAAATCGCGGCCTTTCAGCGGCTGAATTTCGGAGCACAGTACCCAAATCAGCGGACCGGCACTCATGGCAAAGCCGACAATAAACATCAACAGCATGGCGATGGCGAAATACTGCGCTGACGGAGAGTGGATACCGATATGCATCATTGTACCGAGTATGCCCATGCCAGCAGCCATCACCAGGAAGCCCAGCGTTAGCGTTGGTTTACGTCCCCAGCGGTCAACAAGGCCGATTGCGATAAAGGTGGCGAGTACGTTGGTGAGACCGACGATCACTGTCCCCCACATTTGCTCGGTGGTGTTGGTATAACCCGCCAGTTCGAAGATTTTCGGCGCGTAATACATGATGACGTTCATCCCGGTGAATTGCTGCATTACCTGCAACAGTACGCCAAGGAACACCGCGCGGCGGAAGTTGCTGTTCTCTTTAAACAGCGCCCAGCCACTCTGTTTAACCTGCAAACTTTCACGGATTTCATCCAGTTCGCGTTTCGCTTCCGCGCTGGTGTCGCGCAGGCGCAGCAGCACGCGCTCGGCATCAACAAAACGGCGTTTGGCGGCAAACCAACGTGGGCTGTCTGGCAGGAAGAAAACACCAATCAGCAGCAAAATTGCCGGGATGATAATCACACCCAGCATCCAGCGCCATGCACCAGTGTAGCTAAAGGCGGTATCAGAAAGATAAGCACCGAGGATCCCGATAGTGATCATCAACTGATACATCGAGATCATACTGCCGCGAATTTTTTCCGGCGCAATTTCAGAGAGATACAGCGGTGCGGTATAAGAGGCCACACCCACCGCCAGCCCCAGCAGAACGCGGGAAAGAATCAGTACTTCAACGTTTGGCGCAGCCGCAGAGAACAGTGAACCGGCAACAAACAGAATTGCGCCGATCATCAGGCTCTTTTTGCGCCCGAGTTTAAAGGAGAGCCAGCCGCTACCCACCGCACCGACTGCCGCACCGAACATCATGGAGCTTACGACCCATTCTTGTGTGTGCGAAGTAATCTGGAATTCATCAGCAATAAACGGCAGTGCGCCAGCAATTACACCGATATCCAGGCCAAAGAGTAATCCCGCCAGAGCGGCAAGGAAGCAGACGAAAAACGTCATTGCCTTGTTTGACCGCCCCTGTTTTTTAGCGTCAGGCATGATGCCCTCCAATATGGTTATTTTTTATTGTGAATTAAGATAGGTGAGTACGACGTAAAAAGATGTGAAGCAAATCACATCAGTGTAATCGCTTACACTAACATTTATCTTAGTTATGATTTAAGTGCATGAAAATAATTGAGTTATATCATCATAGATTAAACGCTGTTATCTGCAATTAAGACTTTACTGAAAAGAAATGTAACAGCTGTGAAAACTGAATAATAATATGAAAATATTACAAATATTTGGCTGGTGTAGTGGGTGTAATCGGTTTCAGTCGTGGTGATGATTTGAGGGTAAAACGTGTTCAGAAAGAATGATGTTATTGTGCAGGCGGTTTTTTTTGCCGGATGCGGCGTGAACGCCTTATCCACTTACATGTGACAGCGGTTGTGGGCCTGATAAGCGTAGCGCATCAGGCATTTCTCTGGAAAAGAAAAAGGCCAGCGCGAAGCTGGCCTTTGAAAGCAGGTGAAGAAAGATTACTTCAGACCGGCAGCATCGCGCAGCAGCTGCGCTTTGTCGGTTTTTTCCCACGGGAAATGTTCACGACCAAAGTGACCGTATGCTGCGGTTTCTTTGTAGATCGGGTGCAGCAGATCCAGCATCTGAATCAGACCGTATGGACGCAGGTCAAAGAACTCACGTACCAGCAGGGTCAGCTGCTCAGAAGGCACTTTCTCGGTACCGAAAGTTTCCACCATGATGGAGGTCGGTTCAGCCACGCCGATTGCGTAGGAAACCTGAATTTCACAACGATCAGCCAGGCCAGCTGCAACGATGTTTTTCGCGACATAACGTGCTGCGTACGCTGCGGAACGGTCCACTTTTGATGGATCTTTACCAGAGAATGCACCGCCACCGTGACGTGCCATGCCGCCGTAGGTATCAACGATAATTTTACGACCAGTCAGACCGCAGTCACCCATCGGGCCGCCAATAACAAAACGTCCGGTCGGGTTGATGAAGAACTTGGTTGCGGAAGTCAGCCATTCTGCGGGCAGAATCGGCTTGATGATCTCTTCCATTACCGCTTCTTGCAGCGATTTCTGGTCGATCTCTTCAGAGTGCTGGGTGGAAAGTACTACAGCATCGATGCCAACGATTTTGCCGTCGTCATACTGGAAAGTCACCTGGCTTTTCGCGTCCGGGCGCAGCCACGGCAGAGTGCCGTTTTTACGTACTTCAGCCTGACGCTGAACCAGACGGTGTGCATAGGTGATAGGTGCTGGCATCAGCACGTCGGTTTCATTGGTTGCGTAGCCAAACATCAGGCCCTGGTCGCCCGCGCCCTGTTCCAGCGGATCGGCACGGTCGACGCCCTGGTTGATATCAGGGGACTGTTTACCGATAGCGCTCAGGACCGCACAGGAGTTAGCGTCAAAGCCCATGTCGGAATGTACATAGCCAATTTCGCGAACGGTGTTACGGGTGATCTCTTCGATGTCTACCCAGGCGCTGGTGGTGATTTCACCGCCAACTAAAACCATGCCGGTTTTTACGTAGGTTTCGCAAGCAACACGTGCTTTCGGATCCTGTTCGAGGATCGCGTCTAAAACGGCATCAGAGATTTGGTCAGCAATTTTGTCAGGATGCCCTTCAGAGACGGACTCGGACGTAAAAAGGTGTTTTGCCATATTTAATATCACCTAAAGAGAATTTGGTTAGCTCAAACTGTTGTGTGGATTTTCTGTGGTAGCGGATCCTACCACGACTCTGCAGGTTAAAAACACTGGCAGTCTGAGTGTTAATCGGTATGGATGGATTAACATCTGGATGGCTATTTTAGGTCAGTTCTTCACCCAATTTCCACTTTTTTTTGAATCGTGTCTCATTCTGTTAAAAACGTGGCTGGAAATTTTTCCTGACAATGCTGGCATTCTGCGTATTTATCTTTTGCAATTTTCTGCCATTGTGGGGTATAAAACGCGGCGCGCGGCTTAAATAAAAAGCACACGACGTTTCTTTCGTGTTGCCACTTCCAGCCGGGTTGAAATCAGAGTTTTGGCTTGTGGGTTCGTCTTAACAGGCGGCCGTGGAGGTGATACGAAATAATGAACCGTTGTCTGCTGCTTAACCTGTCTCACCGTTCTGGTGAAGATTCGTTCCCCGCACTCTGCATCTCTGCTTTGCATACCTGCCGATGTTATACCCATCTCGGCGCTTCTCAGGATTCAAGAGCTGGTTACAGTTACTGAGGACTGAACAAGGGCGCTCTTGTAAAAACAAGAGTTTTCTCGTGGTTTCGCCGAACTGTCACACTTACGTTCGGTTATGTGTTTAATAATGTTATGAAAAAGAAACCGGTTGCGCAGTCGGAGCGTCAGCATACTTTGCTGGAAAATCCGTGTGCTTATGGGTTGTTATCGCAGTCCCAGGCTGCGATAGTCGTTAACTGTTTTACACTTAATAAAATAATTTGAGGTTCGCTATGTCTGACGACATGTCTATGGGTTTGCCTTCGTCAGCGGGCGAACACGGTGTACTACGCTCCATGCAGGAGGTTGCAATGAGCTCCCAGGAAGCCAGCAAGATGCTGCGTACTTACAATATTGCCTGGTGGGGCAATAACTATTATGACGTTAACGAGCTGGGTCACATTAGCGTGTGCCCGGACCCGGACGTCCCGGAAGCTCGCGTCGATCTCGCGCAGTTAGTGAAAACTCGTGAAGCACAGGGTCAGCGTCTGCCTGCATTGTTCTGTTTCCCACAGATCCTGCAGCACCGTTTGCGTTCCATTAACGCCGCGTTCAAACGTGCGCGGGAATCCTACGGCTATAACGGCGATTACTTCCTCGTTTACCCGATCAAAGTTAACCAGCACCGCCGCGTGATTGAATCCCTGATTCATTCGGGCGAACCGCTGGGCCTGGAAGCCGGTTCCAAAGCTGAGTTGATGGCGGTACTGGCGCATGCTGGCATGACCCGTAGCGTCATCGTCTGCAATGGTTATAAAGACCGCGAATATATCCGCCTGGCATTAATTGGCGAGAAGATGGGCCATAAGGTCTATCTGGTCATTGAGAAGATGTCAGAAATCGCCATTGTGCTGGATGAAGCAGAACGTCTGAATGTCGTTCCTCGTCTGGGCGTGCGCGCGCGTCTGGCGTCTCAAGGTTCTGGCAAATGGCAGTCTTCTGGCGGGGAAAAATCGAAGTTCGGCCTGGCGGCGACTCAGGTACTGCAACTGGTTGAAACCCTGCGTGAAGCCGGACGTCTCGACAGCCTGCAACTGCTGCACTTCCACCTCGGTTCGCAGATGGCGAATATTCGCGATATCGCCACGGGCGTTCGTGAATCCGCGCGTTTCTATGTGGAACTGCACAAGCTGGGCGTCAATATTCAGTGCTTTGATGTCGGCGGCGGTCTGGGTGTGGACTATGAAGGTACTCGTTCGCAGTCCGACTGTTCAGTGAATTACGGCCTCAATGAATACGCCAACAACATCATTTGGGCGATTGGCGATGCGTGTGAAGAAAATGGTCTGCCGCATCCGACAGTAATCACCGAATCAGGTCGTGCGGTGACTGCGCATCACACCGTGCTGGTGTCGAATATCATCGGCGTGGAACGTAACGAATACACGGTGCCGACCGCGCCAGCAGAAGACGCGCCGCGCGCGCTGCAAAGCATGTGGGAAACCTGGCAGGAGATGCACGAACCGGGAACTCGCCGTTCTCTGCGTGAGTGGTTACATGACAGCCAGATGGACTTGCACGATATTCATATCGGCTATTCTTCGGGCACCTACAACCTGCAAGAACGCGCGTGGGCTGAGCAGCTTTATCTGAGCATGTGTCATGAAGTGCAAAAGCAGCTGGATCCGCAAAACCGCGCACATCGCCCGATTATCGACGAATTGCAGGAACGTATGGCGGACAAAATGTACGTCAACTTCTCGCTGTTCCAGTCGATGCCGGACGCATGGGGGATCGACCAGTTGTTCCCGGTTCTGCCGCTGGAAGGGCTGAATCAAGTTCCGGAGCGCCGCGCCGTGCTGCTGGATATTACCTGTGACTCTGACGGTGCCATCGACCACTATATTGATGGTGATGGTATTGCCACAACAATGCCTATGCCGGAGTACGATCCAGAGAATCCGCCGATGCTCGGTTTCTTTATGGTCGGCGCATATCAGGAGATCCTCGGCAACATGCACAACCTGTTTGGTGATACCGAAGCGGTTGACGTGTTCGTCTTCCCTGATGGTAGCGTAGAAGTGGAACTGTCTGACGAAGGCGATACCGTGGCGGACATGCTGCAATATGTACAGCTCGATCCGAAAACGCTGTTAACCCAGTTCCGTGATCAAGTGAAGAAAACCGATCTTGATGCTGAACTGCAACAACAGTTCCTGGAAGAGTTCGAGGCAGGTCTGTACGGTTATACTTATCTTGAAGATGAGTAATTAAGATTATTCCGCTATCGGGTCGATTTATTTATGTAAATCGACCCGCTTTCTTTTTATATATTCTTAAAAATAATTTAGCTGCTTTCCTTATTAAATAATCTCCCTACAATCGCTGCATTAATTAAATGCAGAGGGAACGGTTATGAAAAAATGGAAAGTACGTAGCGCGTTGGTGGCATTAGTCGTGCTGCTGGCCGGTTGTTCCAGTAATGCGCAGTATAATAGCAGTGCATCGGGCAATGTCGGCACCGCCTGGGGTGGGGATGTGCACTCAACGGTTCAGGGCGTATCTGCTGAACGAGCCTGGCGCGATCCGGCAGAGATGATCGTTATTAGTTATTCGACTAATGTTCCTTCCGGCTACGACCGCGTTTATAGCATCCGTATTAACGAACTTGAATATGCTATTCGCGATGGTAATTTTAATTCTCTACCTATTACGCGGATTTATAATTCATCAGGTAAAGAACTACGCTATATAGTCCATGCCAGAGTAGGAATGAATTACCAATTATATGTCCGCAATTACAGTCGTAACACCAACTACGAGATCGTTGCGACAGTTGATGGCCTGGATGTTCTCAATGGTAAACAAGGTTCTCTGAATAACAACGGCTATATTGTGAATGCCGGGGATTCGTTGGCGATTAAAGGATTCCGCAAAGATAAACATACCGAAGCGGCTTTTCAGTTCGCCAACGTTGCTGATTCCTACGCAGCCAATTCGGCGCAAGGCGATGTGCGTAATACCGGTGTAATTGGCTTTGCAGCTTTCGAATTGCAAGGCCCGGCGCAAAACACGCTGCCGCCGTGCTCTGGACAAGCCTTCCCGGCAGATAACAATGGCTATGCGCCGCCACCGTGTCGGAAATAGTAACCTCGCTTGATGCTTCGCCCATTTAAGGCGATAATTAGCACAAAATTGTGTTTCGCAAATCCAACCCTTCCTCGTCGGGCCTAACGACGCGGAAGGGTTTTTTTTATATCGACTTTGTAATAGGAGTCCATCCATGAGCACCTTAGGTCATCAATACGATAACTCACTGGTTTCTAACGCCTTTGGTTTTTTACGCCTGCCGATGAACTTCCAGCCGTACGACAGCGACGCCGACTGGGTAATTACCGGCGTGCCGTTCGATATGGCCACTTCTGGTCGTGCGGGTGGACGCCACGGTCCGGCGGCGATCCGTCAGGTTTCGACGAATCTGGCCTGGGAACACAACCGCTTCCCGTGGAATTTCGACATGCGCGAGCGTCTGAATGTGGTGGACTGTGGCGATCTGGTGTATGCCTTCGGCGATGCTCGTGAGATGAGCGAGAAGCTGCAGGCGCATGCTGAAAAGCTGCTGGCTGCCGGTAAGCGTATGCTCTCCTTCGGTGGTGACCACTTTGTTACCCTGCCGCTGCTGCGTGCTCATGCGAAGCATTTCGGCAAAATGGCGCTGGTACACTTTGACGCCCACACCGATACCTATGCGAACGGTTGTGAATTTGACCACGGCACCATGTTCTATACCGCGCCGAAAGAAGGTCTGATCGACCCGAATCACTCCGTACAGATTGGTATTCGTACCGAGTTTGATAAAGACAACGGCTTTACCGTACTGGACGCCTGCCAGGTGAACGATCGCAGCGTGGATGACGTTATCGCCCAGGTGAAACAGATTGTAGGTGATATGCCAGTTTACCTGACCTTTGATATCGACTGCCTGGATCCTGCTTTCGCGCCGGGCACCGGTACGCCGGTGATTGGCGGCCTGACCTCCGATCGCGCCATTAAACTGGTACGCGGCCTGAAAGATCTCAACATCGTTGGGATGGACGTAGTGGAAGTGGCTCCGGCATACGATCAGTCGGAAATCACCGCTCTGGCAGCAGCGACGCTGGCGCTGGAGATGCTGTATATTCAGGCGGCGAAAAAGGGCGAGTAAGCGCCAGATGCGATGTCGCCCGTAGGCCGGATAAGATGCGTCAGCATCGCATCCGGCATTGCGGACAGGGTAACAAATGTGTCATTCATGTCAGATGCGGCGTGAACGCCTTATCTGACCTACGTTCGGCACCACCAGGCTTTACTTAACCCCATCCGCGCTCATACGATCGCGAATATGCTGGGCGCGTTCGGCGGATGCCGGATGGTCGTCAAACATTGAGCTTTGGCGGCCTTCTTCCAGTTTCGCCAGTTTTTCAAAGCTGGTGGCAAGACCAGCCGGGCTGATGCCGCGTTGGCGCAGAAGATCGTAAGAATAATCATCGGCTTCTGCTTCCTGGCGCTGGGAGAATTGCGAATTGACTAATTTCTCGCCCAGATCACCAAGCTGTGATTGCGATAAACTGCCGACAATCCCGCCCGCAGAGGCTGCCGCGACTCTCACGGCGTTGGTACCTAATGCAACTTGCATCCCTTTCTTCACATGGCCTAACGCGACGTGCCCCATTTCGTGACCGATCACCGCTTCGACTTCGTTATCCGTCATCATATCCATCAGCCCGCTATAGACGCGGATACAGCCGTTTGCCATCGCAAAAGCATTCACATCCTTCGCCATATACACTTTGTAGTTTACTGGCTGACCGTTGATATTGTTGCCTAGCGCATTGGCAATAGTTGTCAGACGTTTAGCGTATTCGCTATTGGCTGGCGCAATCGTCGCCTTGCTGTCCATCTCCTGACATGCCTGATCGCTCAGGGCTTTCACCTGCGCATCACTCAAACTGTAAGCCTGAAAAGCTTCCGCTCCTGATGAGAGCAGTCCGTTGGAGTCCATATTCTGGCAACCGGTCAGTACCGTTGCCACGCTCATTGCTACCAATAAGGCGCGAATTTTCATGTTTTCTCTTCCGCACAAGGTCAGGATTATTCTAAAAATGCACCGTTTGCAGGTGAATCGATGCTCAGTCTCAGTATAAGGAAAAGCGCAGCGGACGGGCGAGCAGATTGCGCAACATGCGAGCATGATCCAGAGATTTCTGAAGCGGCAAAAGGATGTTCCATGTACATGACGCGCGGCTTGCGGTAAATTGTTGGCAAATTTTCCGGCGTAGCCCAAAACGCGCTGTCGTCAAGTCGTTAAGGGCGTGCCCTTCATCATCCGATCTGGAGTCAAAATGTCCTCACGTAAAGAGCTTGCCAATGCTATTCGTGCGCTGAGCATGGACGCAGTACAGAAAGCCAAATCCGGTCACCCGGGTGCCCCTATGGGTATGGCTGACATTGCCGAAGTCCTGTGGCGTGATTTCCTGAAACACAACCCGCAGAATCCGTCCTGGGCTGACCGTGACCGCTTCGTGCTGTCCAACGGCCACGGCTCCATGCTGATCTACAGCCTGCTGCACCTCACCGGTTACGATCTGCCGATGGAAGAACTGAAAAACTTCCGTCAACTGCATTCCAAAACTCCGGGCCACCCGGAAGTGGGTTACACCGCTGGTGTGGAAACCACTACAGGTCCGCTGGGTCAGGGTATTGCCAATGCAGTCGGTATGGCGATTGCAGAAAAAACGCTGGCGGCGCAGTTTAACCGTCCGGGCCACGACATCGTCGACCACTACACCTACGCCTTCATGGGCGACGGCTGCATGATGGAAGGCATCTCCCATGAAGTTTGCTCTCTGGCGGGTACGCTGAAGCTGGGTAAACTGATTGCGTTCTACGATGACAACGGTATCTCTATCGATGGTCACGTTGAAGGCTGGTTCACCGACGACACCGCAATGCGTTTCGAAGCTTACGGCTGGCACGTTATTCGCGGCATCGACGGTCATGACGCGGCATCCATCAAACGCGCAGTAGAAGAAGCGCGCGCAGTGACTGACAAACCGTCCCTGCTGATGTGCAAAACCATCATTGGTTTCGGTTCACCGAACAAAGCCGGTACGCACGACTCCCACGGTGCGCCGCTGGGCGACGCTGAAATTGCCCTGACCCGCGAACAGCTGGGCTGGAAATATGCACCGTTCGAAATCCCGTCTGAAATCTATGCTCAGTGGGATGCGAAAGAAGCAGGCCAGGCGAAAGAATCCGCATGGAACGAGAAATTCGCTGCTTACGCCAAAGCTTATCCGCAGGAAGCCGCTGAATTTACCCGCCGTATGAAAGGCGAAATGCCGTCTGACTTCGATGCCAAAGCGAAAGAATTCATCGCTAAACTGCAGGCTAATCCGGCGAAAATCGCCAGCCGTAAAGCGTCTCAGAATGCGATTGAAGCGTTCGGCCCGCTGTTGCCGGAATTCCTCGGCGGCTCTGCTGACCTGGCACCGTCTAACCTGACCCTGTGGTCTGGTTCTAAAGCAATCAACGAAGATGCTGCGGGTAACTACATCCACTACGGTGTTCGCGAGTTCGGTATGACCGCGATTGCTAACGGTATCTCCCTGCACGGTGGCTTCCTGCCGTACACCTCCACCTTCCTGATGTTCGTGGAATACGCACGTAACGCCGTACGTATGGCTGCGCTGATGAAACAGCGTCAGGTGATGGTTTACACCCACGACTCCATCGGTCTGGGCGAAGATGGCCCGACTCACCAGCCGGTAGAGCAGGTCGCTTCTCTGCGCGTGACCCCGAACATGTCCACATGGCGTCCGTGTGACCAGGTTGAATCCGCGGTCGCGTGGAAATACGGCGTTGAGCGTCAGGACGGCCCGACTGCGCTTATCCTCTCCCGTCAGAACCTGGCGCAGCAGGAACGTACCGAAGAGCAGCTGGCAAACATCGCGCGCGGTGGTTATGTGCTGAAAGACTGTGCCGGTCAGCCGGAACTGATCTTCATCGCTACCGGTTCTGAAGTTGAACTGGCGGTTGCTGCCTACGAAAAACTGACTGCTGAAGGCGTGAAAGCGCGCGTGGTTTCCATGCCGTCTACCGACGCATTCGACAAGCAGGATGCGGCTTACCGTGAGTCTGTACTGCCGAAAGCGGTTACTGCACGCGTTGCGGTGGAAGCTGGCATTGCTGACTACTGGTACAAGTATGTTGGCCTGAACGGTGCTATCGTCGGCATGACCACCTTCGGTGAATCTGCTCCGGCAGAGCTGCTGTTTGAAGAGTTCGGCTTCACCGTTGACAACGTTGTTGCGAAAGCAAAAGAACTGCTGTAATCGGTAAGATGCTTTGTGAGAAGGGCCGCGAAAGCGGCCCTTCAGATTATTGGCAAAGTGCGCGTTGTTCATGTCGGATGCGGCGTGAACGCCTTATCTGACCTATAAGATCGTGCAAATTCAATATATTGCAGGAAGTATGTAGGCCTGATAAGCGTAGCGCATCAGGCAGTTTTGCCTTTGCCATCAGTCTCAAGGGCCGCGAAAGCGGCCCTTTTTTTGTGCACAGAAAACCCCCAGCTAGGCTGGGGGTTCCGGAAAGCTTTCAGCTTTGAGCCAGTTATTAAAACCCC
>NZ_VNXM01000002.1:0-85200 GCF_009820205.1 Escherichia sp. HH26CH | reverse complement strand
GTTGCGGGGGCCGGATTTGAACCGACGACCTTCGGGTTATGAGCCCGACGAGCTACCAGGCTGCTCCACCCCGCGTCACCGTACTGCTTTACTTCATCAAATTTTAATTGGTTGCGGGGGCCGGATTTGAACCGACGACCTTCGGGTTATGAGCCCGACGAGCTACCAGGCTGCTCCACCCCGCGTCCGTGGATGCGCACTATACTCCGCTCGCGTTTTCATGCAACCTTTTTTTTACCCAGATCACGGATTTGGTATGATTTTGAGCAAAAACAAATCACTAAAGCCTGTTTTTTGTGCAAAATTTGCGTCAGGGAGAGGCTGCTCATTTCATTAAACGCGGCGGTTTGTTATCTTCATTGCGCCTTATTTTTTAAACTGAAGAAGAGAACAATGAAAGGACGTTGGGTAAAGTACCTTCTTATGGGCACGGTTGTGGCAATGCTTGCCGCCTGCTCTTCCAAACCAACCGATCGCGGACAGCAATATAAAGACGGGAAATTTACCCAGCCTTTCTCTCTGGTAAACCAGCCAGATGCCGTTGGCGCGCCAATTAACGCCGGTGATTTTGCCGAGCAAATTAACCATATCCGTACTTCGTCACCGCGTCTGTATGGCAACCAGAGTAATGTTTATAATGCGGTGCAGGAGTGGCTACGCGCAGGCGGTGATACCCGCAATATGCGTCAGTTCGGCATTGACGCCTGGCAGATGGAAGGTGCCGACAACTATGGCAACGTGCAGTTTACGGGCTATTACACGCCTGTCATTCAGGCGCGCCATACCCGTCAGGGCGAGTTCCAGTATCCTATTTACCGTATGCCGCCAAAACGTGGTCGTCTGCCGTCTCGTGCTGAGATCTACGCGGGAGCATTGAGCGATAAATACATCCTCGCTTACAGCAACTCTCTGATGGATAACTTCATTATGGATGTGCAGGGTAGCGGGTATATCGACTTTGGTGATGGCAGTCCGCTTAACTTTTTCAGCTATGCAGGGAAAAACGGTCATGCCTATCGCAGCATCGGTAAGGTGCTGATTGACCGTGGCGAAGTGAAAAAAGAAGATATGTCGATGCAGGCGATTCGTCACTGGGGTGAAACACACAGTGAAGCCGAGGTTCGCGAGCTGCTGGAACAGAACCCGTCTTTCGTCTTCTTTAAACCGCAATCTTTTGCTCCGGTGAAAGGGGCAAGTGCGGTGCCGCTGGTTGGTCGCGCTTCAGTTGCGTCCGATCGTTCCATTATCCCGCCTGGTACAACCTTACTGGCAGAAGTGCCGCTGCTGGATAATAACGGCAAATTTAACGGTCAGTACGAACTGCGGCTGATGGTGGCGCTGGATGTCGGTGGTGCAATCAAAGGCCAACACTTCGATATTTATCAAGGTATCGGGCCGGAAGCCGGACACCGCGCAGGTTGGTACAACCACTATGGACGTGTTTGGGTGCTGAAAACCGCCCCGGGCGCAGGTAACGTCTTTAGCGGCTGATGTGTTATTCTGTATACCGTTTTGACGGATACGACAGGGTGAGGGATAACCTCGCCCTTTTTAATTCTGAGGTGCTATGTCTGTGGTAATTAGTGATGCATGGCGTCAGCGTTTTGGTGGCACTGCGCGTCTGTATGGTGAAAAAGCGTTGCAACTGTTTGCTGATGCGCATATTTGTGTGGTCGGTATCGGTGGCGTTGGTTCCTGGGCGGCGGAAGCGTTGGCGCGCACGGGTATTGGCGCAATCACACTTATCGATATGGATGATGTGTGCGTCACTAATACCAATCGGCAAATTCACGCGCTGCGAGATAACGTCGGGCTGGCCAAAGCGGAAGTCATGGCCGAACGTATTCGCCAGATTAACCCGGAGTGCCGTGTAACGGTGGTGGATGACTTCGTGACGCCGGATAACGTAGCGCAATATATGAGTGCCGGTTATTCGTACGTGATTGATGCCATTGATAGTGTGCGACCCAAGGCGGCGCTGATTGCTTATTGTCGTCGCAATAAAATCCCTCTGGTCACGACTGGTGGTGCTGGTGGGCAGATTGATCCGACGCAGATTCAGGTTACCGATCTGGCTAAAACGATTCAGGACCCGCTGGCGGCGAAGTTGCGCGAGCGCCTGAAAAGCGATTTTGGCGTAGTGAAAAACAGCAAAGGTAAGCTCGGCGTGGATTGCGTGTTCTCTACCGAAGCGCTGGTGTACCCGCAGTCAGACGGTACGGTGTGCGCGATGAAAGCCACGGCAGAAGGGCCGAAGCGGATGGATTGTGCATCTGGATTTGGCGCGGCGACGATGGTGACCGCCACCTTTGGTTTTGTTGCGGTTTCTCATGCGTTGAGGAAGATGATGGCGAAAGCGGCGCGTCAGGGGTAAACAATCAGGTCGGATGCGACGTGAACGTCTTATCCGACCTGGTTTTGCGCTTAACCCTGCTTCGCCGCCGCGATAATCGCCTCACTTAACGCATTCAACCCCTGGCTGCGTGAGGCGCTAAGCTGCGCACGCAATCCCAGCTCATCAAACAATGCCAGCGGCGACTGAGCCTGCAATTCGGCGGCGGTTTTCCCCTCAACGGCAGTCAACAACACTGCCAGCAGGCCGCGCACAATGCGTCCTTCGCTGTCGCCAAAGAAATGCATCGTGCCGTTTTCAGCCACGGTATACCCCAGCCAGACGCGGTTTTCGCATCCGGCAATCTCTTTAGCCTGCGCTTTTAACTCGTCTGGCAAAGCAGGAAGCTGTTTCCCCAACATAATCAGCTGGCGATATTTGTCTTCCCATTGCGTCAGTGGCGCGAAAGTATCGCGTAACGTCTCTATGGTAACGGTTGTGCCGAACGGATGTCCGGCGAATTGCGGGTTTGTCATTAATCCACCAATAATTCCAGCGCGCGGTCAACGGCATTCACCAGCGCATCCACATCACTCTTTGTATTATATGGCGCAAAAGAGGCGCGCAGTGTGCCGGTTACGCCTAATTCTGCCAATAGCGGCTGAGCGCAATGCTGCCCGGCCCGCAGGGCAATGCCGTACTCCGCCAGCAGCGTCACCATATCGCTGTGATGAACGCCAGCAAAATCAAAGGCTAGCAGGCTGGAATCCTGGCTGCGGAATGAACGAAAGCCTGGACGTTTCGTCAGCGCATCTTCCGCCAGCGTTGCTAAGCTACGGCTCCAGCTTTCGGCCTGGTTGATATCGTAATCTGCCAGCCATTCCAGCGCCGCGCTTAATCCTATGACACCAGCGACATTTGGCGTTCCTGCTTCCAGTTTCCACGGCGCAGATTGAGTGATGAAGCCGTCAAAACTCACTTCGTGAACCATTTTGCCGCCGCCCAGCCAGGGCGACATTGCTTCCAGCAGTTCTGGTTTGCCGTAAAGTACGCCTATCCCTGTCGGGCCATACAGTTTGTGACCAGAGAAAGCGTAAAAATCAATATCCAGTTGCTGAACATCCGCGGGGAAATGCACCGCCCCCTGAGCACCATCAACCATCACCACCATCCCGGCTGAATGAGCAAAGGTAATCGCTCGTGCCAGATCCGGGCAACCGCCAGTGACGTTAGACATCTGGCCCAACGCCAGAATCCGACTATGGGGAGTAATCAGTTCAGGCAACAAATCGATATCTGGCAACCGCTGCGCATTAAGCGGCAATTTCACCACTTTGGCTCCGGTTTGTTGGGCGACCATCAGCCAGGGGACGAGGTTGGCGTGATGCTCTGCCACACTGACAATAATTTCATCGCCCGGTTGCAGACGCGGACGGGCATAGCATTGCGCCACCATGTTGATGGATTCAGTGGTGCCGCGCGTCCAGACGATAGTTTTGTCATCTGGTGCATTCAGTAATTGCGCCACTTTTTCCCGTGCAGCTTCGTAACGCGCGGTCAGGCGTTGGGCCTCGGCAAACTGGCTACGATGGACGTTTCCGGCGCTCAGGCTGTAAAACTGTCGGGTTGCTTCAACCACGGCTTCAGGTTTAAGCGCGGTCGCGGCACTGTCGAGATAGACGCCCGCATCCTGTAGCGCGGGAAACTGGGCGCGAAATTGCGCGGGATTAAAAACGTTCATGGTACTCCTCGGCTTGATGCACCGATCGTGACGCAAAATTCACTTTGATACAAGGAGAGTGCTAACCATCAGAATTATCTGGATATCCTGGCGAAGCCGCGTAAGTAACATATGCTAAATAGTGTTAGGCGTTAATTTTAGCCTGTTAATCAATACTATTAAGATTTATTAATCGCTTTAAGGAGAAGATGATGAAAAAGACTGCCGCAATTATTTCTGCCTGTATGCTGACTTTTGCCCTGAGCGCCTGTTCCGGTTCGAACTATGTGATGCACACCAATGACGGACGTACCATCGTCTCTGACGGCAAACCACAGACTGATAACGATACCGGTATGATTTCGTATAAAGACGCTAATGGCAACAAACAGCAGATCAACCGTACCGACGTGAAAGAGATGGTCGAACTGGATCAATAATTCGCGTTCGCAAGGTAAAAAAAAGCACCGCAATTAGGCGGTGCTACATTAATCACTATGGACAGACAGGGTAAATGTACAGGAAGTGAAAAAAGGTAGCTTTGCTACCATGGTCTGAATCGCAGACCAATTGCAAACACAACAACACAACATCACAACCGTAAGCCAAAAGTTCACCAGAACACGCATTCCGATAAAACTTTTCGTTCCGGCTCAGGAAGTGCCGCCACTATAGGTATTTGCTGGTAGAAGCTCAACGGACAATTTATAATGGCTCAGATTAAAAAAACTAATAGGTTACACAGAGTGATCTAATTGTTAAATTCATTTAACATCAAAGTTTAAAAGCCATGTCTAAACGATTACCACCGCTAAATGCCTTACGAGTTTTTGATGCCGCAGCACGCCATTTAAGTTTCACTCGCGCAGCAGAAGAGCTTTTTGTGACTCAGGCCGCAGTAAGTCATCAAATCAAGTCTCTTGAGGATTTTCTGGGGCTAAAACTGTTCCGCCGCCGTAATCGTTCACTCCTGCTGACCGAGGAAGGGCAAAGCTATTTCCTCGATATCAAAGAGATATTTTCGCAATTAACCGAAGCGACACGTAAACTCCAGGCCCGTAGCGCCAAGGGGGCGTTGACGGTCAGTTTACTCCCCAGTTTCGCCATTCATTGGTTGGTTCCACGACTTTCCAGCTTTAATTCAGCTTATCCGGGAATTGACGTTCGCATCCAGGCGGTTGATCGTCAGGAAGATAAGCTGGCGGATGATGTTGACGTGGCGATATTCTATGGTCGGGGCAACTGGCCGGGGCTACGGGTGGAAAAACTTTACGCCGAATATTTATTGCCGGTGTGTTCGCCGCTACTGCTGACAGGCGATAAACCCTTGAAGACCCCGGAAGACTTGGCTAAACATACGTTATTACATGATGCGTCTCGCCGTGACTGGCAGACATATACTCGCCAATTGGGGTTAAATCATATCAACGTTCAGCAAGGACCAATATTTAGTCATAGCGCCATGGTGCTGCAAGCGGCTATCCACGGGCAGGGAGTGGCGCTGGCGAATAACGTGATGGCGCAATCTGAAATTGAAGCCGGACGTCTTGTTTGCCCGTTTAATGATGTTCTGGTCAGTAAAAACGCTTTTTATCTGGTTTGTCATGACAGCCAGGCAGAACTGGGTAAAATAGCCGCCTTTCGCCAATGGATCCTGGCGAAAGCCGCTGCTGAACAAGAAAAATTCCGCTTTCGTTATGAACAATAATTTACGTAGGGTACGACCATGACCAGCCGTTTTATGCTGATTTTTGCCGCCATTAGCGGCTTCATTTTTGTGGCTCTGGGCGCTTTTGGCGCGCATGTGTTAAGTAAAACCATGGGGGCCGTTGAGATGGGCTGGATCCAGACCGGTCTCGAATACCAGGCGTTCCATACGCTGGCGATCTTAGGTCTGGCGGTGGCAATGCAGCGTCGCATCAGTATCTGGTTTTACTGGAGTAGCGTTTTCCTTGCGTTAGGCACGGTGCTGTTCAGCGGCAGCCTTTATTGCCTGGCGCTGTCCCATCTGCGTTTGTGGGCATTTGTCACACCGGTTGGCGGCGTGAGCTTCCTCGCGGGCTGGGCGTTAATGTTAGTTGGTGCTATCCGTTTAAAGCGCAAGGGCGTAAGTCATGAATAAGGTTGTATTGCTGTGCCGTCCGGGCTTTGAAAAAGAGTGCGCCGCAGAAATTACCGATAAAGCCGGCCAGCGGGAAATTTTCGGTTTTGCCCGCGTGAAAGAGAATGCGGGTTATGTCATTTATGAATGTTATCAACCTGATGATGGCGATAAGTTAATCCGTGAGCTGCCGTTCAGTTCATTAATTTTTGCCCGCCAGTGGTTTGTGGTGGGGGAACTCCTGCAGCATTTGCCGCCAGAAGATCGTATTACCCCCATTGTCGGCATGTTACAGGGCGTAGTAGAGAAGGGCGGTGAACTGCGTGTTGAAGTTGCCGATACCAACGAAAGCAAAGAGTTGCTGAAATTCTGCCGTAAATTCACCGTGCCGCTACGCGCTGCCTTGCGCGATGCCGGGGTGCTGGCGAACTATGAAACGCCGAAGCGTCCGGTTGTGCATGTATTCTTTATTGCACCAGGTTGCTGCTATACCGGTTACTCATACAGCAACAATAATTCGCCGTTCTATATGGGCATTCCGCGCCTGAAATTTCCGGCAGATGCGCCGAGTCGTTCCACGCTCAAACTGGAAGAGGCATTTCATGTGTTTATTCCGGCGGATGAGTGGGATGAACGTCTGGCGAACGGGATGTGGGCGGTGGATTTAGGTGCTTGCCCAGGCGGCTGGACCTACCAACTGGTGAAGCGCAACATGTGGGTATATTCCGTTGATAACGGCCCGATGGCACAAAGCCTGATGGATACCGGGCAGGTGACGTGGCTGCGGGAAGACGGTTTCAAATTCCGTCCGACACGCAGCAATATCTCCTGGATGGTATGCGATATGGTTGAAAAACCGGCGAAAGTTGCGGCATTGATGGCGCAGTGGCTGGTTAATGGCTGGTGCCGTGAAACCATTTTCAACCTCAAACTGCCGATGAAAAAACGCTACGAAGAAGTGTCACATAATCTGGCGTATATTCAGGCACAGCTTGATGAACATGGCATAAATGCTCAGATTCAGGCGCGACAGTTGTATCACGATCGTGAAGAAGTGACGGTGCATGTCCGCCGCATCTGGGCTGCGGTGGGTGGCCGTCGCGACGAGCGATAACTAACAAGGCCGGGGCGTCGTCTCCGGCCTGCTCCCATTTCTGTCAGGCTGTTACCAAAGAAGCCGCAACCTGGCGCTCATCAGAAATAATGTGCGTGACCTCATCCAGATGCCCGATGCGGGCTTCCCCTGAACGATTAAATTTACTTTTATCAATCAATAACAACGATTGCGCGGCACGTTTTAATAGCATCGATTTGTAATCAGCGTTGATGGCATTGGAGTCCCACAGTGCACCGCTGCTATCGATCCCTTCACAAGAAAAAATAAACAGATCGATTTCCAGCGATTTAAGTTGGGAAATCAGCGAGGGATTGACGTAACAGCCATATTTGCGCTCAAGTGTGCCGCCGGAACTGATCAGTTGAATGCGTTCACGTTTACCGAGTTCATGGCAAATCGGATGGCTATTGGTGAAGACCTGGATGTTGATGTCAGGCAACTGGCGTGCCAGATACCAGCAGGTTGAACTGGCGTCTAAGGCTATCACCATCCCTTCTTCAATCCACGCGAGCGCCTCGCGCGCGATATCTGCTTTATGCGCATAATGGCTTTTCAGCCGGATGTGAAAGGGATCGCCACTGTCTTGATTTTGACGGTGGATATATTTAGCGCGCCCATGATTGCGCAGAATTTTACCCTGCGTCTGTAATTCATTGAGATCGCGACGAATGGTTTCTTTACTGACCTTTAGCTGTTCAGAGAGCGCTTCCGTGGTCAGGCTGGTATGGTTCAGCAGCAGGTCGACTATCGCTTGCTGGCGTGCCGCTTTCATATTTTTCACCCCATCATTCGATAACCGCCCGCGTCATGCGGGCGTACCGGTATGAGATTACGGTGTTACCCCTTTTTTTAAAAGAATATTCCCGTACTTCGCTCGTTCGCCTGTGATAACGATCGCAAAGGCTTTTTGCGCCCGCTCATAAAACGCAAAACGATTGATGCGGATGATGTCAGGACAAGGGGCTTGTAGTGAAAGCGCATTACGATAACGTCGTTCTACTTCAGGATCGAGAGTGTCACCTTCTACCGCCGCCATCATCACCAGCGGCGGTGCATAACTGTCCAGTTCAAATAACGGGATTATCGCCTGGAGCAAGTCGCTCACCAACAGGCCATCAGCGCGGATCACCTGCGGTCCCATCGAATGGGCGGGAAAGTGAGCATCGGAAAAAATAATTTCATCTCCATGTCCCATCTCTGCCAGCACTTTCAATAGTTCGGGAGAAATTAACGGCGAAATTGTTTTCAGCATTTCACACTTCCTCTATAAATTCAGGTTCAGTTTGTGGGTAGAAATAACGGTACTGATAATGAATCTGCGCACGAGCTTCTTCCGGGCTGTTAAATTCCCCTACGCCATACCAACCGAACAGCGCAGCTCCTGCGACGGTCGTTTCGGCGTCGTCGAGAACTTTTACCGGAATATCAAGCATATTGGCTTTAATCTGATTCCACAATGTGTTGCGACTTCCTCCACCGACTAACAATAATTCAGAGGCTTTAAAGTGCCCGATTTTTTCCAGCATCTGTAGATTGCGCTGTAATTGCGCGGTTAACCCTTCCAGCGCCGCGCGATAGAAATGTCCGCGCGTGGTATTGAGCGTCACTCCTTGCCAGCCAGCGTTCTGACACGACAATAAATCACACTGCATTTTCACACCATCCGTACCCGGGGGGATCAGACGAGCTTCATCAATCAACATTTGCCAGGGCGTTTCAGTAGTCCAGAACAGTTTTCTCACCCATTCCAGCACGCCGGATGCCAGCCATTGCATACCGGGGTTATACAATCCTGCCTGGCTATCCAGTTCGCAGGTGGAACCGGCGTACTGACTTAGCAGTGAAGTATCAACCTGCGTACTGCGGACCATTAAAATTTCCCAGGTACCGGAAGAGAGTACGGGTTCATTTTGTTCGGCACCAGCACCAAAAAGGGCGAACTGGGTATCATGACCTGCAGAAATTACCGGTATGCCAACGGGTAAGCCGAGCATTGCTGCGGCGCTGTTCTGTAGCGTACCTATCTGTTCACCCGCTTCCACCAGACGAGGGAAGAGACGGCGTGGAATACCGGTGGCTTGTAAAATTTGCGGACTGAAATCGCGTTGCTGGATATCCAGCATCTGGCTGGTTCCGGCCATCGTGATATCAGTAGTGAATTCGCCGGTTAAACGGTGGTTAATCAGCGACGAAATAAAGAGCCAGGCGTGCGCGCGTTCCAGCAGTTGTGGATGATTTTCTTTCAACCAAACCAACTTATATAACGTATTGAAACTAAAGGCTCCGACGCCAGAAATAGCCTGCAACTGCTGTGCGGAGATCAACCGTTCAATATTGTCCATTACCGCTGCTGTTCGCGGACATTTCCAGCTAATGATCGGATAGAGCAGATTGCCTTGCTTATCTACCAGAGCGCCATCCACACCAAAGGTGGTGACGGCGATACCGCGGATGTGGCATTCAGTCAGTTCACTATTGATTTGCCGACAGCAATCAGCAAAGCGTTGCAAAATGGCGTCTAAAGACCACTGGTGCCAGGTGTTGTTTTCCATCGCGATATCGCTGGCATTAGGCGTTGAGGCGCGGGCAACAATTTTTCCCTGCCGATTAACCGCGATGGCCCTGACATTGGTTGCGCCACAGTCGAGTACCAGGATAACTTCTTGTTTCATAATCGCTCCTGCAATATAGCCGGATAACATTGCTTATCCGGCTAACCACTCTTGCTTGTTCAGGCCCGATAGCCGGAGCGACCGGGCATCACATCAGGGAGTAATGTATTAACGCTTGTACAACGGGCCGTAGTTCTGGCAAGCGCGGTAATCCTGGCCTTCAATATCCATGCCGTGCGCGGCCCAGGCAGAAGGACGATACACTTTGGTCTCTTCAACGTTGTGCATACATACCGGGATACGCAGCATGGAGGCGAGAGTGATAAAGTCTGCGCCAACGTGGCCGATGGTCAGAACCCCGTGGTTAGCGCCCCAGTTCGCCATTACCGAGTACACATCCGTAAACGGCCCTTTACCGGTGAGGCGCGGTGCAAACCAGGTGGTTGGCCAGGTTGAGTTGGTGCGTTTGTTGAGGATGTCATGCACATCCTTCGGTAACTCAACGCTCCAGCCTTCCGCGATTTGCAGTACCGGGCCCAGGCCTTTGATGATGTTGACACGGGTCATGGTGAACGGGACACCGCCTTCAGTAAGGAAGCGGGAAGAGTAACCACCGCCACGGAAATATTCGTGGATAGCCGGGCACCATTCGGTCGCGGCGAGGCAAGCGTCAGCCTCTTGCTGAGAGATTTCCCAGTGCGGCTTCATCGTCGGTTTACCTTCGCTGTCGCGTTGTTTACAGGATCCGTCCAGCGCAGCAGAACCGGAGTTGATCAAGTGGATGATGCCGTGTTCTGCCAGTCCGTCCAGTTTATGCCCCGTTACACGCTCAATTGCTTCTGGTGACCAGTAGGTACGGACATCGGCAAATACCTGAGCGGTACCGGTGAGCTGGTGGCCCATTAGCATTGCCACGCCGTTAAGACTGTCGTTTTCGGTCGCCACGACAAAGGGTTCACGCACGCCATTCCAGTCAAATGAACTGTTGAGGATCGCTTCGGCGGTGTCGCCATTTGGATATTGATCGGTCCAGTGACGTTGCCCCTGGAAGCCCGCAGCGATGGCGTTGTAGCCAAGTGATTCTTCCACGCGACCAATATCGGCCAGTTTGCTGTTGCCTTGCATCATGTCGCGGATACACATCGCCATCAGTAAACTTTCGCGTAGAACTGCGCGGCTTTGCTCGGCATTGCGTTGATACTGTTTGTTATTTTCATCTTCGCCATAGCGGAAGTTTTTATCAGCCCAGGCCAGCGCCATTTCCAGTTCTGCTTCGTCGTAAATCTTCTGATCAATACGGCGACGCAGTTCGGTCATATCCACCGCCTGGACTTTCATTCCCAGCCAGGATTCAAAGAAGTTGTGGTCAACGATGGAACCGGCGATCCCCATCGAAACGCCGCCCAGCGACAGATAGCTTTTACCTTTCATACTGGCGACTGCCAAACCGGCGCGGGCAAAGCGCAGCAGTTTTTCTTCAACGTCGGCAGGAATCGATGTGTCATCGGCATCCTGAACGTCATGACCGTAAATGGAGAATGCCGGGATACCTTTCTGACTGTGAGCTGCCAGAGCTGCGGCGAGGTAAACAGCGCCTGGGCGTTCAGTGCCGTTAAAGCCCCAAATGGCTTTCGGGCGGGTAGGGTCCATGTCAATGGTTTCACTGCCATAGCACCAGCAAGGCGTTACCGTAATGGTGAGGCCTACATTCTGGCTGCTGAATTTTTCTTCGCAAGCAGCAGCTTCAGCCATACCCGCGATACAGGTATCGGAAATGACACACTCGACGGCAGCTCCGCAAGCATGGCGCAGTTTCTCGGTCAGCAGTGCGGCCGTGGCTTTCGCCATATTCATTGTTTGTTCTTCAAGCGACTCACGAACACCCATGCGACGACCGTCAATAACCGGGCGGATACCAATTTTCGGTAAGCTGATTTTTTTCATTACAGATTCCTCACTTTATTCGGAAAATATGTTCAGTTAGTTGCCGTTTGAGAACGGAAACGGGCAAAGATAAAGATGACCGCGAAGCAGAGTGCGGGGATCAGTTCGGCTGTGGGGATGTTGCCCGCCGCGTCACTGACAAACCCCATGACCGGAGTGACAATACCGCCGCCAATAATGGTCATAACGATGAAGGACGAGCCGTATTTGGTGTCCTGGCCGAGATTCTTAATGCCCAGCGAGAAGATTGTTGGGTACTGAATCGACATAAAGGCGCTGCATAAAGTCAGGGCTATTAAACCCACATGACCGCCAGCGAAGGCTGAGATCAGGCACAGTGCCATAGCGATTAATGCGTAGGCTGCCAGGACTTTGTGTGGTGCGAAGCGACTGATGAGCCAGGTGCCGGTGAAACGACCAATAAAGAAGCACACCATGGTTCCGGTTAAATAGTTAGCGGCAAAGCCTGCGGTCATACCTGGAATTTCTTCTACAGCGTAGCGAATCAAATAGCTCCAGCAGGCCGTTTGTGCGCCGACATAGCAGAATTGCGCTAATACCGCCCAGCGCCAGTGACGAATACGCGCCAGACGAGAAAGCGATGCGGAGAACGATCCTTGTTTGGCGTCACTGTGATTATCACTCTGCAATGCCGGGAATTTCGTCAGCATGATCAGCAGGGCGACCAGTAACACGATAGCCACGATGATCATATAAGGTGTCTGTACCGATAATACCAGGCTGTGTTTATACGCACTCAATTGCTCTGGAGACATTTTATCGAGAACGTCTTGCGATTGATGTGGCACGTTAGACAAAATAAGACTTTGCCCAAAGACAACCGCGATAATTGCGCCAAACGAGTTAAATGTTTGCGCAAGATTTAAGCGGAAGTGACCACTGCTTTCCGGCCCTAATACCGTAACAAAAGGGTTTGCGGCAGTTTCCAGACAACCTAATCCGGCTGCAATAATAAATAGGCCAACTAAAAATAAGGTGTAGTTCATTATTTCTGCAGCGGGCCAGAATAATGCAGCGCCCAAGGCATATAAAAATAATCCGGTAATAATCCCTGCTTTATAACTGAGTTTTTTCATCAATATCCCGGCAGGGATTGGGATAATGAAATAACCAAAGTAAAAGGCCGATTGGATCAGACCTGCCTGAAAGTTTGTCAGCGTAAAAGCCTGCTGAAATTGAGGCAATAAAATGTCGTTAAGGTTATTGGCTACCGCCCAAAGAAAAAACAGTGAGCACAGCAGCGCGAATGGAATAATGTAACTTCTGCTTTGCCCTGCATCTTTATCTACCGCACGGTAACTCTGCGTTTGTATTGATGTGTTTCCCATAGCATCCTCTTAGGTTCAGAAGATTAAGCACGTAATCGGTTATGTTTTCAAAAGTGCAAAACCAGCGAGTTCGGGCTTCATATCAGTGAATATTTGCCTGTCAGAAATGAACTCATGGATTCATTTTCAAATAAAAAATGCTCTGTAATATGACGACGGTCACACTTATTAGCTGGGAGGTGACTTTATGTGACTACCATCACTTTAATAATCGAAATTTTATGCCCGTTTCAGAAAATAAATCATAAAAAACACAAACCAGATGACCGTATTAATTGTTTATGCCGAAAACGGGCATTTCTGGCGAGGGGAAATGGAAAAATGACCGTTTTGATAAATATTTTTAAGAGCGGTCATTTTTAACGGGGTTATAAAAAGAGAACTTGCAGTTATTTACTGTGATTAGTTGAGCCAGGTCACAAAATATAAGCTTGTGAATTTCTTTCCGGTTAATCAGGAAGAAGATGGTGGGTAATTAAACGGCTAATTCAATAGTGTGAAAGGAACAACATTATTGCCCTGTTTTGAATCAGAGAGAGGTAGCTAATGGAACGAAATAAACTTGCTCGTCAGATTATTGACACTTGCCTGGAAATGACCCGCCTGGGACTGAATCAGGGAACAGCGGGTAACGTCAGTGTACGTTATCAGGATGGGATGCTGATTACGCCTACAGGCATTCCGTATGAAAAACTGACGGAGTCGCATATTGTCTTTATTGATGGCAACGGTAAACATGAGGAAGGAAAGCTTCCCTCAAGCGAATGGCGTTTCCATATGGCGGCCTATCAAAGCAGACCGGATGCCAACGCGGTTGTTCACAATCATGCCGTTCATTGCACGGCAGTTTCCATTCTTAACCGACCTATCCCCGCTATTCACTACATGATTGCGGCGGCTGGCGGTAATTCTATTCCTTGCGCGCCTTATGCGACCTTTGGAACTCGGGAACTTTCTGAACATGTTGCGCTGGCTCTCAAAAACCGTAAGGCAACTTTGTTACAACATCATGGGCTTATCGCTTGTGAGGTGAATCTGGAGAAAGCGTTATGGCTGGCGCATGAAGTTGAAGTGCTGGCGCAGCTTTACCTGACGACCCTGGCGATTACGGACCCGGTGCCAGTGCTGAGCGATGAAGAGATTGCCGTAGTGCTGGAGAAATTCAAAACCTACGGGTTACGGATTGAAGAGTAATTTCGTAAAGCAAAAAGGAGCAGGATGATGGCTAACAGAATGATTCTGAACGAAACGGCATGGTTTGGTCGGGGAGCTGTTGGGGCCTTAACTGAGGAGGTGAAACGCCGTGGTTATCAGAAGGCGCTGATCGTCACCGATAAAACGCTGGTGCAATGCGGCGTGGTGGCGAAAGTGACCGATAAGATGGATGCTGCAGGGCTGGCATGGGCGATTTACGATGGTGTAGTGCCCAACCCGACAATTACTGTCGTCAAAGAAGGGCTTGGTGTATTCCAGAGTAGCGGTGCGGATTACCTGATCGCTATTGGTGGTGGTTCTCCACAGGACACGTGTAAAGCGATTGGCATCATCAGCAACAACCCGGAATTCGCCGATGTGCGCAGTCTGGAAGGGCTTTCCCCAACCAATAAACCCAGTGTACCGATTCTGGCAATCCCCACCACAGCAGGCACTGCGGCAGAAGTGACCATTAACTATGTGATCACTGACGAAGAAAAACGACGCAAGTTCGTTTGTGTTGATCCGCATGATATCCCGCAGGTGGCATTTATTGACGCTGACATGATGGATGGTATGCCGCCTGCGCTGAAAGCCGCGACGGGTGTCGATGCGCTCACTCATGCTATTGAGGGGTATATTACTCGTGGTGCGTGGGCGCTAACCGATGCGCTGCACATTAAAGCGATTGAAATTATTGCTGGGGCGCTACGAGGATCGGTTGCTGGTGATAAGGATGCCGGAGAAGAAATGGCGCTCGGGCAGTATGTTGCGGGTATGGGCTTCTCGAATGTTGGGTTAGGGCTGGTGCATGGTATGGCGCATCCGCTGGGCGCGTTTTACAACACGCCACACGGTGTTGCGAACGCCATCCTGTTACCGCATGTCATGCGCTATAACGCTGACTTTACCGGTGAGAAGTACCGCGATATTGCGCGTGTAATGGGCGTAAAAGTGGAAGGTTTGAGCCTGGAAGACGCGCGTAATGCCGCTGTTGAAGCGGTATTTGCTCTCAACCGTGATGTCGGTATTCCGCCACATTTGCGTGATGTTGGTGTACGCAAGGAAGACATTCCGGCACTGGCGCAGGCGGCACTGGATGATGTTTGTACCGGTGGCAACCCGCGTGAAGCAACGCTTGAGGATATTGTAGAGCTTTACCATACCGCCTGGTAATTGCGCTGATGTGACGATGCCGGATGCGACGTTTGCGCCGTATCCGGCACGCCGTTACCGTACCAACCGCAATTGCTGTAAATTGCCGTCGATATGCAAATCAGTCTGTAAGCGGGCAATATCGCGGCACAGAAATGCCATCTCTTTATGCATTTCTAATTTTTTGCGCCACTTTTCGGCAACCGCGTCCAGATTTTCATATATCCCTTCCAGGTTTTGATATTCGACCAGCAGCTGCGTAGCGCTTTTTGGCCCGATCCCCGCAACGCCCGGCACTTTTGAACTGCTGATCCCCGCCAGCCCCCAGTAATCGGGTAACTGCTGCGGTTGAACGCCAAATTCTTTATCAATAAATGGTGCATCCAGCCAACGTTTCTGGAAGTAATCACGAATACGTAATGTAGGTGAAAGTAACTGGCAGTAGCCTTTATCTGTCGAAACAATTGTTGCCTGATGCCCGGCCTGAGTTACTTTGACCGCCAGCGTGGCGGCTAAGTCATCGGCTTCGTTGCCGCTGGCTGACCAGCACGGGACGCCTCGTTGCTCAAAGGCGGCGCGTAATGCAGGCATTTCGTTGTGCAACTCTTCCGGCATTGGTGGTCGACCCGCTTTGTAATCTGGTAAACGCTGATGACGCCAGCCGCTACTGCGGTTTTCATCATCAAAAACGGCGACCGCGTGGGTTGGCTGGCTGTGCATAATGAGCTGATCGAGCGCGTGCTGGCAGGTTTCGACACAAGGCGACCCCTGAACGGCATGAATGCGACGGATAAGATTCAGTGCATCGACAATAAGCAAATGAACAGCCACGATAACCCCCTTAAAGATCAGGTGATAAGGGTAACATTCACTACTGGAAGAGGCTACGGCTGGATGAGAAAACGGGAAGAGGCCTCGCAAATCGAGGCCTCTGGAGAGCGATTAATCGCAGGCAACGATCTTCATCGCCAGGCCACCACGAGAGGTTTCGCGGTACTTGGCATTCATATCTTTACCTGTTTCGTACATGGTTTCGATAACTTTATCGAGGCAGACACGTGGTTCGCTGGTACGGCGTAGCGCCATACGTGCAGCGTTCACCGCTTTTACTGCCGCAATGGCGTTACGCTCAATGCACGGTACCTGAACTTGTCCAGCAACCGGGTCACAAGTCAGACCGAGGTTGTGTTCCATGGCGATTTCCGCCGCGATGCACACCTGCGCCGGGCTTGCGCCTAACAGTTCTGCCAGACCAGCTGCCGCCATAGAGCACGCCACGCCAACTTCACCCTGGCAACCCACTTCGGCACCAGAAATCGAGGCGTTCATCTTATAAAGAGAACCAATCGCGCTTGCTACCAGCAGGTAACGAGCCAGTGAGTTAGCGTTCACTTCGCGGATAAACTTGTCGTAGTACGCCAGCACTGCCGGGATAATCCCGCACGCACCGTTAGTCGGCGCAGTCACCACGCGACCGCCCGCAGCGTTCTCTTCGTTCACTGCCAGCGCAAACATGTTGATCCAGTCAACAACTGCCATCGGATCAGTGGTGGTTTTATCCTGGCTAACCAGCATCCGGCGCAGTGCCGCAGCGCGGCGTGGAACGCGCAGTTTGCCTGGCAACACGCCTTCGGTGGCAATACCGCGCTCAATACCGCCACGCATTACTTCCCAGACGTTCGCCAGGTGCTGTTCCAGTTCTTCTTTGCTGTGCAGCGCCAGCTCGTTTTTCATCATCAGACCAGAGAGTGACAGCCCGGTCTCCTGACAATGTTTTTGAAGATCGGCAGCGGAACTGTACGGATAAGGAACTTCAACCGGTGCGCTATCCTGCTGACCAAAATGTTCTTCATCAACGATAAAGCCACCGCCGATAGAGTAGTAAGTCTGACTGTAAACGACTTTATCGCCCGCCAGCGCGGTAATGCGCATGCCGTTTTCATGTAGAGAAAGGTTATCGGCATGGAAGTTCATGCACTGATCAACCGGGAACTCCACTTCATGCTGACCATTTGCCAGCATCAGGCGACCATGAGTATTCACATCCTGAATAAAACCAGGGATGGAATCGATATCCACGGTATCCGGCAGGTTACCCGCCAGGCCCATAATAATGGCGATATCAGTGTGGTGGCCTTTACCAGTCAGAGAGAGCGAGCCGTACACGTCAACCACCACGCGGGTCACGTCTTTAAGCAGGTTACGGGCAATCAGATCGTCGGTAAATTGTTTACCCGCTTTCATTGGTCCAACGGTATGAGAACTGGAAGGGCCAATGCCGATTTTGAAAATATCGAATACGCTAATCATAGGAAATACATCGCGTTAAAACGGAGGAAGCGCCGCCCGAAAGCGGCGCGAAAGGACTTAGCTGAACAGAGAGTAGAAGATTGCGGAGATTGCAATCAGACCCATCACGACAACGAATACGTTGCTGATGTGACCGCTGTACTTACGCATTGCCGGTACTTTCTGAATTGCGTACATCGGCATCAGGAACAGGATCATCGCGATGATTGGGCCGCCCAGGGTTTCAATCATACCCAGGATGCTCGGGTTCAGGGTGGCAACAATCCAGGTCGTTACCAGCATGAACAGCGCAGTGATACGGTTCAGCTTGTTGATTTCGATAGACTTACCTTTACCACGCAGAGATTTAATCACCATACCGTTGAAGCCTTCACGTGCGCCCAGGTAGTGGCCGAGGAAGGATTTGGTGATAGCGATAATCGCGATAATCGGAGCCATCCAAGCGATAACCGGTGCGTTAAAGTGGTTAGCCAGGTAAGACAGAATCGAGATGTTCTGCTCTTTAGCCGCAGCCAGGTCTGCCGGAGTCAGGCTCAGTACACAGCTGAAGACGAAGAACATTACGGTCAGCACCATCATGATGTGTGCGAATGCCAGGATCTTCGAGCATTTCTGTTCTGCCATATCGCCGTACTCTTCACGCTTCGCAACGGCGAAAGAAGAGATGATCGGAGAGTGGTTGAACGAGAACACCATGACCGGAATCGCCAGCCACAGGGTCATCCACAGACCGTTGCCGGTTGCCGATGCAGTGTCCAGAGACAGCGTTTCCAGTGCTGCGCCGTTCCACTGAGGGATCAGGTACAGAGCCAGCAGCATCAGTACGCCAACAAACGGGAATACCAGAATACTCATTGCCTTCACGATCATCTGCTCACCGAAGCGAACGATGGTCATCATACCCACGATCAGGATCAGCGACAGAATCGCACGCGGCGGTGGCGTCATACCCAGCTGGTGAGACATGAAGCTTTCAACTGTATTGGTGATTGCCACGCTATAAACCAGCAGGATCGGGTAGATAGCGAAGAAGTAGAGCAGGGTAATCAGTTTACCTGCGCCAATACCAAAGTGTTCTTCTACAACCTCGGTGATGTCTTCGCCCGGGTTTTTACCAGACAGTACGAAGCGAGTCAGGCCGCGGTGAGCAAAAAACGTCATCGGGAACGCAAGGATAGCCATGATGATCAGCGGGATCATACCGCCAACACCGGCGTTGATTGGCAGGAACAGCACGCCCGCGCCGATTGCCGTGCCGTAAAGGCCCAGCATCCACATGGTGTCTGTCTTGCGCCATGCACTACGTGAGTCTTTCGACACAATCGTGCTGGTTTGAGTCGTTTCCATCAATTTCTCCTGGAGGAATGCAAATAATTCAGCTTTTAGCCAGTTCAGCCCGGGAAGGTGCCTGACCGTAAAAATGAAATCTGTCTATCGGCGATGGCTTAATCATTTTCCGCCGTAATAATTTGAGGGCGGAAAGATACACACAAGTTATGTATCTATCAGTGATCTTGATCTCAAATACAATAATCTACTTGGAAGATAGATAATCTCAACGCTTTACTCTGTAAATCAAAAGTAAAAGAGAATTTAAGGGCAATATTTGCCCATTAAACGACATCTGACCTCTTCCGGGGCGCGCAATATATGTAGGTTGAGCTGAAAAAATCAATACTTTTAGTGAATAATGGGGATAATTTATTTTTCATAGCGATAAAATGTGGTTTGTGAAAATAGGGAAACGTTTGCGTTGCAATATAAATTGTATGACATATTAACTGTGATGATATTTATCGCGTGAGGACGGTAAGAAACATTTATATAACAAATGAAATGAATTGATGAGTAAGTAACCAAAAACGAGAAAACCCGGCAACAAATGTCACCGGGGAAGGGGAGATTACGTGCAGATTTCGTAGCAAGGGATGTAGGCTGAGCCTGGCAACTTCATACGATGCTGGGCAACAAAACCCTGTAGCAGGTCATCCATACGACGCATAATCTCTTTATCGCCGTTGATTTTGTAAGGACCAAACTCTTCAATAGCGCGAATACCGACTTCTTTTACGTTACCCGCCACAATACCGGAAAACGCACGGCGCAGGTCAGCAGCCAGCACTTCAACGGGTTGATCCGGGTAAAGCTTCAGATTAGCCATGTTCTCGTGAGACGGCTCAAACGGCATTTGCAGATCGGGCGCAATGCGCATTGACCAGTTAAAGCTGTAGGCATCGCCCGTATCGCGACGGTTTTCTTTCACCAGCGGCATCGATTTTTTCATCTGACGAGCGACTTCAGCGGCGTCATCAATGATGATGCGATAATGGCGTCGTGCGTTTTCTCCCAGCGTATGCACGACAAACTCGTCCAGTACGCGGAAATAGTCGGCGCTCTCTTTTGGCCCGGTGAGGATCAATGGTAAAACCTGATCTTTGTTGGCCGGATTCATTAAAATTCCCAGCAAATACAGCAACTCTTCTGCCGTACCCACACCGCCAGGGAAGATAATGATGCCGTGAGCGATACGAACAAACGCTTCCAGACGTTTTTCGATATCCGGCATGATGATTAATTCGTTAACCAGTGGGTTAGGTGGTTCAGCGGCGATAATCGACGGCTCAGTCATGCCAATAAAACGACTGTCTTTGTAACGCTGCTGAGCGTGACCCACTGCTGCACCTTTCATCGGCGCTTCCATCGCTCCCGGACCACAGCCGGTGCAGATATTCAGCTCACGAAGGCCCAGCTGGTTCCCTACGCGACGGGCATACAAATACTCGTTTTCGTTAATTGAGTGACCGCCCCAGCAGACCACCATATTTGGCGCTTCACCGACATGCAGTGCGCGAGCGTTACGCAAGATGGAAAAGACCAGGTTAGTGATGTGGACGGAGTTGTCGAGATTCAGGTTGGGAAAACGAACGGTGTTATGGATTTGCCCATAAACGAAGAGAATGTCACGCAGAACCGCGAACAAGTTGGCCTGCAAAGCGCGGATAATACGCCCATCGACAAAAGCCTCTTCCGGGGGATTAATCAGTTCCAGCTTTACGCCGCGTTCACGGCGCAGGACGTTAATATCGAAATTTTCAAAACGAGACAGCAATTCTTTGCTGTTATCGGTCAAACTACCGGAGTTCAGTACGGCAAGTGAACAGTTGCGAAACAGATGATAGAGGTCGCTGCTGGCGGTGCGTTTAAGCATATCCACTTCCAGCTGCGACAACATATCCATGGAGCCAAGCGGGCTAATATGTGTAATCAAGAAAAACTCCTTATGGGACGAATATCGTCATTCCCTTTGATTACAATAGCCCTGCCTGATGACCTTTCACAACCTTCTGCGTGAATCCAGCACGCAAAATTGAGAAAAAATTTATTGCCGAACCAGTCTTGTGGTCGATGGGACAAAATCGCTATTACTGCGCCACGGGTTAATGTCCAGACCGCCACGACGGGTATAACGTGCGTAAACGCTCAATCTCTCTGGCTGGCAGAAGTGTAACAGGTCATTAAAGATGCGTTCCACGCACTGTTCGTGGAACTCGTTGTGATGACGGAAAGAAACCAGGTAACGCAGCAGTTTTTCTCTGTCAATTTGGCGTCCACGATACTGAATTTGGATCGATCCCCAATCTGGTTGATGGGTGATCAGGCAATTTGATTTCAGCAGATGGCTGACGAGCGTCTCTTCTACTACTTTTTCGCCACTGGTGGCATTCTCCAGATAGTCAGTAGTGAATTCATAGTTATCGATAGTGATATCCTGGTCATCAATGCAAGTGCCATTGAAATGACCTATCGGTTGGCCTTCCAGTTCATCAAGACGATATAACGCCACGCTAACCTTACCCTGGGCGCAAGTGCTTAAGTCGCGCTCCAGCGTCTGGCGCACCTCATCCCAGTTATTAAAACGCGTCTGGTTAAAACTGTTGAGATAGAGCTTAAAACTCTTCGACTCAATCAGATTTACGCTGGTGTAATCAAGTTCAACATGACCGACGGCGACCTGCGGCAAACCTTTCGCATTCAGCCAGGAGAGTTCATACAGCGTCCAGATATCAGCGCCATGAAAAGGCAGGTTATCTGCTTTCAGGCCCAACGGGTCGCGATTCAGGCTGCGTGGAACGCCTTGCAGTAGGCTGGCGTCATAGATATCCCGGTAATCGGTTGATTTTCCAAGAGTCAGGCCCGCAAGTGCCTGATGGTTTGCATAAGAAGACATGTTTCACCGTCATAAACCAGATAAACTAAACGACAAGTGTATCTGGTTTAAGTGAAGAGAGAAATTAGTGGACGATTTGACCGCACAAGCCTTGAAAGATTTTACTGCACGCTACTGCGATGCGTGGCATGAAGAGCATAAAAGCTGGCCGTTAAGTGAGGAACTGTACGGCGTTCCTTCACCGTGCATTATTTCAACCACCGAAGACGCTGTATACTGGCAACCCCAGCCGTTTACCGGTGAACAAAATGTAAACGCGGTTGAACGTGCTTTTGATATTGTGATACAATCCACGGTTCATACTTTTTACACGACCCAGTTTGCCGGGGATATGCACGCGCAGTTTGGCGATATCAAACTGACATTGCTGCAAACCTGGAGTGAAGACGACTTCCGTCGGGTGCAGGAAAATCTGATTGGTCATCTGGTGACTCAGAAAAGGCTAAAACTGCCGCCCACGCTATTTATCGCGACGCTGGAAGAAGAGTTAGAGGTCATCTCGGTGTGTAATCTCTCCGGTGAAGTGTGCAAAGAGACGCTGGGAACACGCAAACGGACGCATTTAGCCTCAAATCTTGCGGAATTCCTTAATCAACTTAAGCCTCTTCTGTAATCCAAATACCCCATCTTGTTGTGAGAGATCTCTTACAGACTCTGTAGGAGATCGCCAGGAAATAAGCGAATACTTAAAAAGATAAGAATCGTTATTTTCATTTAAAATCAATATATTGCTTGTTAATTCTTAACTTTCATATGAAATTTTCCTTAAGGCATTGTCTGTAAGCGCCTTGTAAGACTTCGCGAAAAAGACGATTCTATCTTCGTCGACAGGGAGTCAGACAACGAAGTGAACATCAGGATGATGACACTTCTGAAGGACACACCAGGAGGGTGTTTCAGGGAAAGGCTTCTGGATGAAGCGAAGAGGATGACGCAGGACGCGTTAAAGGACACCTCCAGGATGGAGAATGAGAACCGGTCAGGATGATTCGGTGGGTCAGGAAGGCCAAGGACACTTCAGGATGAAGTATCACATCGGGGTGGTGTGAGCAGGAAGCAATAGTTCAGGATGAACGATTGGCCGCAAGGCCAGAGGAAAAGTTGTCAAGGATGAGCAGGGAGCAACAAAAGTAGCTGGAATGCTGCGAAACGAACCGGGAGCACTGTGAATACAGTGCTCCCTTTTTTTATTCCTGCTATCCTTCGCGGCAGTTTTTCTTATTGAGGTTGCTTTATGACCACTCATGACCGCGTTCGTCTCCAGTTGCAGGCGCTTGAAGCATTACTGCGTGAACATCAGCACTGGCGAAACGATGATCCTCAGCCGCATCAATTTAACAGTACCCAACCGTTCTTTATGGACACCATGGAACCACTGGAGTGGTTGCAGTGGGTGCTGATCCCGCGAATGCACGATTTGTTAGATAATAACCAGCCATTACCGGGCGCTTTTGCTGTTGCACCCTATTATGAAATGGCGCTGGCGACGGACCATCCGCAACGCGCGCTTATTCTGGCTGAGCTGGAAAAACTGGATGCTCTTTTTGCGGATGATGCGAGCTGATGCTGGAAATAATCTACCAGGATGAATGGCTGGTTGCGGTAAATAAACCCTCCGGCTGGCTGGTTCACCGCAGCTGGCTGGATCGCGACGAGAAAGTGGTGGTTATGCAAACCGTGCGTGACCAGATTGGTCAGCATGTATTTACCGCGCATCGGCTGGATCGACCGACGTCCGGCGTATTGCTGATGGGACTATCCAGCGAGGCCGGACGGCTGCTGGCACAACAGTTTGAACAGCACCAAATCCAGAAACGTTACCATGCGATTGTGCGCGGCTGGCTGATGGAAGAGGCTGTGCTGGATTATCCGCTGGTGGAAGAACTGGACAAAATCGCTGATAAATTCGCCCGCGAAGATAAAGGTCCACAGCCAGCGGTGACACATTATCGCGGTCTGGCGACCGTAGAAATGCCTGTAGCGACCGGACGTTACCCGACTACGCGCTACGGTCTGGTGGAACTGGAGCCGAAAACAGGACGCAAGCATCAGCTCCGTCGCCATCTTGCCCACTTGCGCCATCCGATTATTGGCGACAGCAAACATGGTGATTTACGCCAGAATCGTAGCGGTGCTGAACATTTTGGCCTTCAGCGGTTAATGCTGCATGCCAGTCAGTTGTCATTGACACATCCATTTACTGGCGAGCCGCTGACTATTCACGCGGGCCTGGACGACACCTGGATGCAGGCGTTATCACAATTTGGCTGGCGTGGTCTGCTTCCTGAAAATGAAAGGGTTGAGTTCAGCGCGCCATCGGGTCAGGATGGAGAGATAAGTTCCTAATCCAGGGAGAAAACGGTATGGCGGAAATTGGTATTTTTGTGGGCACCATGTACGGAAATTCACTGTTAGTGGCGGAAGAAGCGGAAGCAATTCTGACCGCGCAGGGCCACAAAGTAACGGTATTTGAAGATCCTGAATTAAGCGACTGGCTGCCCTATCAGGATAAGTTCGTTCTGGTGGTTACGTCCACGACCGGGCAGGGCGACCTTCCTGATAGCATTGTGCCGCTCTTTCAGGGAATTAAAGATACCCTGGGCTTCCAGCCGAATCTGCGTTATGGCGTGATTGCGCTCGGCGACAGTAGTTATGTGAATTTCTGCAATGGCGGCAAACAGTTCGATGCCTTGTTGCAGGAACAGAGTGCGCAGCGGATAGGGGAAATGCTGCTGGTTGACGCCAGTGAGAACCCGGAACCGGAAACGGAATCAAATCCGTGGGTCGAACAGTGGGGCACGCTGTTGTCCTGATACGTTCAGCGAGCGGTAAAGGCCATTTTAGCGGTGCTGAATCGAATCTTTTCAGGCAAATGCCAGTAAAAACTGCTTCATAGCGCGGATTTTTACTGGCGTTTGCCTGGAGTCAAGCGATCCATTTCATACTCTTCTTTATTTCTTCGTTTTAACCCTTCCTTTCTTGTTCTTGTTTTCATTTCCGTGAAGTGGATTCCACCGTCCAGGGCTAATGCCAAAATCGGGCCTCATTGAACGCATTAATGTTGTGTTGTTGCACGGTGAGCCGCTATGGCGCGCTTTTTATACTGTTATTGCCAGATATAAACACGCGCCGTATTCGGCGAACGACCTATAAAAACGGCAAAAAACACCCTACGTCACCTCTGATTTCCTGGCGATGTCGCAGTCCAGAGTGAGCGTGGCTAACGCGAATTTTCAGGAGTGCAACAATGAGTTCTTTAAGTCAGGCTGCGAGCAGTGTGGAAAAACGCACGAATGCTCGTTACTGGATAGTGGTGATGTTGTTTATCGTCACATCCTTCAACTACGGCGACCGCGCTACGCTCTCTATCGCCGGTTCGGAAATGGCAAAAGATATCGGCCTTGATCCAGTGGGAATGGGTTATGTGTTCTCAGCTTTCTCATGGGCTTATGTTATCGGGCAGATCCCTGGTGGCTGGTTGCTGGATCGTTTTGGTTCAAAACGCGTCTACTTCTGGTCGATCTTTATCTGGTCGATGTTTACCTTGCTGCAAGGCTTCGTCGATATCTTTAGTGGATTTGGCATTATCGTTGCCCTGTTTACGCTGCGCTTCCTGGTCGGGCTTGCTGAAGCGCCATCTTTCCCCGGTAACAGTCGCATTGTAGCGGCCTGGTTTCCGGCGCAGGAAAGGGGAACTGCAGTGTCTATTTTTAACTCCGCCCAATACTTCGCAACGGTGATCTTCGCGCCGATTATGGGCTGGCTGACTCATGAAGTGGGTTGGTCACATGTTTTCTTCTTCATGGGCGGTCTGGGCATTGTCATCAGCTTTATCTGGTTGAAAGTCATCCATGAGCCAAATCAACATCCGGGCGTAAATCAGAAAGAGCTGGAGTACATCGCCGCGGGTGGCGCGCTGATCAATATGGATCAGCAAAACACCAAAGTTAAAGTGCCGTTCAGCGTGAAGTGGGGGCAGATCAAACAGCTGCTCGGGTCACGGATGATGATCGGCGTTTATATCGGTCAGTACTGTATCAACGCCCTGACTTACTTCTTTATTACCTGGTTCCCGGTTTATCTGGTGCAGGCACGCGGGATGTCGATTCTGAAAGCGGGCTTTGTGGCTTCCGTTCCGGCGGTTTGCGGTTTTATCGGCGGTGTGCTGGGTGGGATTATTTCCGACTGGCTGATGCGCCGCACGGGATCGCTGAACATTGCGCGTAAAACACCGATCGTAATGGGCATGTTGCTGTCGATGGTGATGGTGTTCTGCAACTACGTCAACGTTGAGTGGATGATCATCGGCTTTATGGCGCTGGCCTTCTTCGGTAAGGGCATCGGGGCGCTGGGTTGGGCAGTAATGGCAGATACCGCGCCAAAAGAGATCAGCGGTCTTTCCGGTGGCCTGTTCAACATGTTCGGTAACATTTCTGGCATCGTCACGCCAATCGCAATTGGTTATATCGTTGGCACGACTGGCTCGTTTAATGGGGCGCTGATTTATGTTGGTGTTCATGCCTTAATCGCGGTACTGAGCTACCTGGTGCTGGTGGGCGATATCAAGCGTATCGAGTTGAAACCTGTTGCGGGGCAATAAGATGGCGACACAATCCAGTCCTGTTATTACTGATATGAAAGTCATTCCGGTGGCCGGGCATGACAGCATGTTGCTTAATATTGGTGGTGCACATAACGCATATTTCACCCGCAATATTGTGGTACTCACCGATAACGCCGGGCATACCGGTATTGGTGAAGCGCCCGGCGGAGAGGTGATTTATCAGACACTGGTCGATGCTATTCCGATGGTGCTGGGCCAGGAGATCGCACGACTGAATAAAGTGGTTCAGCAGGTGCATAAAGGTAATCAGGCAGCCGATTTTGATACCTTCGGCAAAGGTGCCTGGACTTTTGAATTGCGCGTTAATGCCGTGGCGGCGCTGGAAGCCGCCTTGCTTGACCTGTTAGGTAAGGTGCTGAATGTTCCGGTCTGCGAACTGTTAGGGCCAGGCAAGCAACGCGATGCTATTACTGTCCTCGGTTATCTGTTTTATATCGGTGATCGGACCAAAACCGATCTTCCTTATCTGGAAAATACGCCGGGCAACCATGAGTGGTATCAATTGCGGCATCAGAAAGCGATGAACAGCGAAGCCGTTGTGCGTCTGGCGGAAGCCTCACAGGATCGCTATGGCTTTAAAGATTTCAAACTTAAGGGCGGCGTGTTACCTGGCGAGCAAGAAATCGACACTGTTCGTGCATTGAAGAAACGCTTCCCGGATGCGCGAATTACCGTTGATCCCAACGGTGCATGGCTGCTTGATGAAGCCATTTCTCTGTGCAAAGGGCTGAATGATGTTCTCACCTATGCGGAAGACCCGTGCGGCGCTGAGCAGGGTTTCTCCGGACGTGAAGTGATGGCTGAGTTTCGACGGGCGACCGGCTTGCCCGTCGCGACTAACATGATCGCCACCAACTGGCGCGAAATGGGCCATGCGGTGATGCTCAATGCGGTAGATATTCCACTTGCCGATCCGCATTTCTGGACGCTTTCCGGTGCAGTCCGCGTGGCGCAACTTTGCGACGACTGGGGGCTGACCTGGGGCTGCCATTCCAATAACCACTTTGATATCTCTCTGGCGATGTTTACCCATGTGGGTGCGGCGGCACCGGGTAATCCTACCGCTATCGATACCCACTGGATTTGGCAGGAGGGAGATTGTCGCCTGACCAAAAATCCGCTGGAGATTAAAAACGGAAAAATTGCCGTTCCTGATGCGCCCGGTCTGGGCGTGGAACTGGACTGGGAGCAGGTACAAAAGGCGCATGAGGCCTATAAACGTCTGCCTGGCGGTGCGCGTAACGACGCGGGCCCGATGCAGTACCTGATCCCCGGCTGGACCTTTGACCGTAAACGTCCCGTTTTCGGCCGTCATTGATTTTGAAAAAGGACATAGATATGAGTTCTCAATTTACGACGCCTGTTGTTACTGAAATGCAGGTCATCCCGGTGGCGGGCCATGACAGTATGCTGATGAATCTGAGTGGTGCACACGCACCGTTCTTCACGCGTAATATTGTGATTATCAAAGATAATTCTGGTCACACTGGCGTAGGGGAAATTCCCGGCGGCGAGAAAATCCGTAAAACGCTGGAAGATGCAATTCCGCTGGTGGTGGGTAAAACGCTGGGTGAATACAAAAACGTTCTGACGCTGGTGCGTAATACTTTTGCCGATCGTGATGCCGGTGGGCGCGGTTTGCAGACATTTGATTTGCGGACCACTATTCATGTAGTTACCGGGATAGAAGCGGCAATGCTGGATCTGTTGGGGCAGCATCTGGGGGTTAACGTGGCATCGCTGCTGGGCGATGGTCAACAGCGTAGCGAAGTCGAAATGCTCGGTTATCTGTTCTTCGTCGGTAATCGCAAAGCCACACCGCTGCCGTATCAAAGCCAGCCGGATGACTCATGCGACTGGTATCGCCTGCGTCACGAAGAAGCGATGACGCCGGATGCGGTGGTGCGCCTGGCGGAAGCGGCATATGAAAAATATGGCTTCAACGATTTCAAACTGAAGGGCGGTGTACTGGCCGGAGAAGAAGAAGCCGAATCTATTGTGGCACTGGCGCAACGCTTCCCGCAGGCGCGTATTACCCTCGATCCTAACGGTGCCTGGTCGCTGAACGAAGCGATTAAAATCGGTAAATACCTGAAAGGTTCGCTGGCTTATGCAGAAGATCCGTGTGGTGCGGAGCAAGGTTTCTCCGGGCGTGAAGTGATGGCAGAGTTCCGTCGCGCGACTGGCCTGCCGACCGCAACCAATATGATCGCCACCGACTGGCGGCAGATGGGCCATACGCTCTCGTTACAATCCGTTGATATCCCGCTGGCGGATCCGCATTTCTGGACGATGCAAGGTTCGGTACGTGTGGCGCAAATGTGCCATGAATTTGGCCTGACCTGGGGGTCACACTCTAACAACCACTTCGATATTTCCCTGGCGATGTTTACCCATGTAGCCGCTGCTGCACCGGGTAAAATTACTGCTATTGATACGCACTGGATCTGGCAGGAAGGCAATCAGCGTCTGACCAAAGAACCGTTTGAGATCAAAGGCGGGCTGGTACAGGTGCCGCAAAAACCAGGATTGGGCGTAGAAATCGATATGGATCAGGTGATGAAAGCCCACGAGCTGTATCAGAAACACGGGCTTGGCGCGCGTGACGATGCAATGGGAATGCAGTATCTGATTCCTGGCTGGACGTTCGATAACAAGCGTCCGTGCATGGTGCGTTAAGACAGAAAACCAAAACCGGCTCTGTCAGGAGCCGGGTTGAGATTACTGACGAAGTGGCTTACGGGGACGGTTTTCCCCTCGCCCTTTCAAGGAGAGGACCGGGGTGAGGGGAATCATTCGCACTTGCGTTGGCCTGTTCCCCTCACCCTAACCCTCTCCCCGGAGGGGCGAGGGGACTGTCTGTGCTGCTCCCAGCATTGGCATTGGACGGAACCTATTTTGACTCGACAAGACGTCCATTACCCGAGAATTTTGCTGGCTTCGCGCGCTACATTATCCATCTCGTCCAACAGTTCCAGCAGCTCCGGCTCCAAATCTTCTTCTTTAGTACCGCTACGTAGCTGTTGTTCGATCAGTTGGCAGAGATTCTTCATACGCGGCACACCGCTATAGCCGCAACTGCCATGCAGTTTATGAATCAAATCAACCAGGCCTTCCGGGTTTTCTCCAACCAGCTGTTCCTCAACTTTGTTGCGAACTTCAGGCAGGAAATCGAGTAACATTTGCAGCATATCGCGCGCTAAATCGGTTTTTCCTGCTGCCTGGCGTAGTGCCAGTTGCCAGTCGAGGGTCGCATTCGGGTTCACCACAATTTCATTGACTTCGGGGGTCACGACCCGAGAGGAAATACCGCTGCCAGGCTTGTAGCGCAACAGCAAATTATGCAATCGTTCTTCTTCAATCGGTTTCGCCAGATAATCGCTCATCCCTGCGCCAAGCAGCTTCTCTTTTTGCCCGGCCATTGCATGCGCCGTTACCGCGATAACCGGCGTTTGTTGCTGATGGGGGAGCTGGTGGATGAGTTCGCAGGCCCGAATTCCGTCCATGTCCGGCATTTGAATATCCATTAAGATCAGATCGAACGGCATCTGTTTCGCCCGTTCAACGGCCTGATGCCCGCTATCGCAAAGCTCTACATGTTGCACCATATCTTCCAGTAACGCGCCGATAAGTTTCAGGTTAGCGGGGTTGTCATCAACCGCCATGACAGTCATTGCCAGCTTACTTTCATCGGTAACAGGCAAAAGCGTGTTTTGTTTGTGATGACAAAATTCCGTCAGGGCAGGGAACAGGCGCGTAGGTGTTAATGGTTTCAGCAGACACGCGCCGATACCATCTTGCTTAAGTTTTTCAGCATTGACTTGTGCATGGCAAGGAAGTGCCAGCATCAGAAAATCGGTCATCGATACCGCTTTCGCTAATCGCTCATGTTGCATTGTTAGCGGCTCGCGGAAGGTCACCGCAATGCCTAATAACATCATGTCGTAATGCGCGGGAGGCAGCGCGGAGAACGTTGGGCTATAAACCACTTCCAGCGGCGTTTCACTTAAAATATCCAGCGTGCATTGCGCTGCTGCGGAGTTTGGTTCGACATAGGCCAGGCGCTTGCCGGCGAGGCACTGGGTGGATGGCCCTTCGATAATAATGTTCGGATTCAGATCGAGATTAATGTGGAACCAGAAAGTTGAACCGCGATTCGGCTGGCTATGGAACGAAATATCGCCGCCCATTTCATTAACCAGTTTTTGTGTAATCACCAGCCCCAGCCCGGTGCCACCATGACGGCGGGAAATACTGGCATCAGCCTGTCGGAAGGCCTGGAATAAGCGCGATTGATCGCGTTCAGGAATACCAATGCCGGTATCCCGAATCTGCACTTCAATCTGCACTTTGGTATTACTCAGCGCACGTTTTTCTACCAGAATATCAATGTTGCCATTCTCGGTGAATTTAATTGCATTCCCTACCAGGTTAGTGATGATTTGCTGTAATCGCAGTGGGTCGCCAATTACGTTATCGGGCACGTCGCTCTTAATATTGAGCGTCAGTTCCAGCCCTTTATCGTGAGAAGAATGTGCCAGCAGGGTAACGACTTCATCCAGCGTGCTGCGTAGTGGGAATGGAATACTTTCCAGAATCAGCTTACCTGCTTCCAGTTTCGAGAAGTCGAGAACATCATTAATAATTGCCAGCAAATTATTTGCCGAACGTTCAATCGTATTCAGGTGGTCGCGCTGCGTTGGCGTTAATTCTGTTTTCAGCGTCAGGCGGGTAAAGCCAATAACGCCATTGAGCGGAGTTCGCAGCTCGTGGGACATATTTGCCAGAAACTCAGACTTAATCCGCGCCGCTTCCTGGGCACGTTTTTTCGCCAGATCCAACTCAACGTTCTGAATTTCCATCTGCTCCAGCGTTTCACGTAGATCGGACGTCGCCTGGTCGATATTGTGCTGCATCTCTTCGTGATAAGCTGCCAGCGACATTGCCATCGAGTTGATGCCATTTTTCAGCATATCCAGCTCGCCGAGCATAAATCCTTCCACTCGGCTGTCGAGTTGTCCGCGACGGATACGGTCGACGGTATTCACCATGTTGCGAATTGGACCGGTTACATCACGCATGAGTCGCCAGCCAAAAATAAGCGCAATACCGATACAAAACAGCATCATCACGCTGGAAATAAAGATCTCTTTATATTGCTGCAAGCGAACCGATTTTAGATCCAGTTCAAGCGCGATATATCCCAGCATATTTTGACTATTTTTGGCATCACTACTGGGCGATTCGTCGGGGGAATAACTCTCGGAAATAATTGGTGTGCGTAAGATCATAATATCACCGTCACGTGTGACAGTGAGCTGGCGAGGAAACGGCACGTTGCTGCCGAGCTGCATTGATGAGGGATCAAGATGAAAATTGGAGGTGACAAAGAGTCGGTTATTTTCATCATAAACCGAAATCGCGCGGACAATATCGGAATGGCGACGATGCAGTACGCTTATTAACTGACCGATAGATTCGCGATTTTGCAGGCTCATGCCATATTCAGTAGAAACTGCAAGCGGCTCAATAATGCTGGCTCCGGCATCTTCCAGTTGACGCTGCAAGTCGTTATAGCGATGCACAACGAAAAAGATACTCAGCAATAAACCAATAAGGACGGTCGGTGCCAGGATCAGAATCATCATGCGTGCGCGCAGGCTGTAGTTGGTCATGGAGTTCCGTTATGGGACAATTAAGGTCACACTGTTAAATTGAGAAAGTCTCGCCAATGGCGCAATTCTACTCTGCAAAACGACGCACGACGACGCGTCAGATCATAACTGTTTCAGTCAACGACCTCGACTCTTTTGGTCAGGGCGTGGCACGACATAACGGCAAAGCGTTATTTATTCCTGGATTATTGCCACAGGAAAACGCGGAAGTTACTGTTACTGAAGATAAAAAACAGTACGCCCGCGCTAAAGTCGTGCGCCGGTTAAGCGATAGCCCGGAACGCGAAACGCCACGCTGCCCTCATTTTGGCGTATGCGGTGGCTGTCAGCAACAACACGCCAGCGAGGATTTACAGCAGCGAAGCAAAAGTGCGGCACTCGCCCGATTAATGAAACACGAAGTCTCTGAAGTGATCGCCGATGTTCCCTGGGGCTATCGCCGTCGCGCGCGTTTAAGTTTGAACTACTTACCGAAAACACAGCAACTTCAGATGGGGTTTCGCAAAGCGGGCTCCAGTGACATTGTCGACGTTAAACAATGCCCCATTTTAGTGCCCCAACTTGAAGCATTGCTGCCCAAAGTCAGGGCATGCCTGGGCAGCTTACAAACTATGCGCCATCTTGGTCATGTTGAACTGGTACAGGCAACCAGCGGCACGCTGATGATTTTGCGCCATACCGCACCGCTAAGTTCGGCAGATCGCGAAAAACTGGAACGCTTTTCGCATTCTGAAGGCCTGGATCTGTATCTCGCCCCCGATAGTGAGATACTCGAAACCGTCTCTGGTGAGATGCCCTGGTATGACTCAAACGGGTTGCGCTTAACTTTTAGCCCGCGCGATTTTATTCAGGTCAATGCGGGTGTGAACCAAAAAATGGTAGCGCGTGCGTTGGAATGGCTGGATGTACAACCTGAAGATCGCGTACTGGATCTGTTCTGCGGTATGGGCAACTTTACACTGCCATTGGCGACACAAGCTGCCAGTGTGGTGGGTGTAGAAGGCGTTCCGGCGCTGGTTGAAAAAGGCCAGCAGAATGCGCGTCTTAATGGCTTACACAATGTGACGTTTTATCACGAAAATCTTGAAGAAGATGTCACAAAGCAGCCGTGGGCGAAAAACGGCTTCGATAAAGTGTTGCTGGACCCGGCGCGAGCAGGTGCCGCAGGTGTTATGCAGCAAATTATAAAACTGGAACCTATTCGTATAGTTTATGTATCCTGTAATCCTGCAACGCTGGCTCGGGATAGCGAAGCGTTATTAAAAGCAGGATATACCATTGCGCGACTGGCGATGCTGGATATGTTCCCACACACGGGACATCTGGAATCGATGGTACTTTTCTCGCGCGTTAAATAGTTACGATTTGCCGATTTCGGCAGGTCTGGTCCCTAAAGGAGAGGACGATGGTTGCGGTAAGAAGTGCACATATCAATAAGGCTGGTGAATTTGATCCGGAAAAATGGATCGCAAGTCTGGGTATTACCAGCCAGAAGTCGTGTGAGTGCTTAGCCGAAACCTGGGCGTATTGTCTGCAACAGACGCAGGGGCATCCGGATGCCAGTCTGTTATTGTGGCGTGGTGTTGAGATGGTGGAGATCCTCTCGACATTAAGTATGGACATTGACACGCTGCGGGCGGCGCTGCTGTTCCCTCTGGCGGATGCCAACGTAGTTAGCGAAGATGTGCTGCGTGAGAGCGTCGGTAAGTCGGTCGTTAACCTTATTCACGGCGTGCGTGATATGGCGGCGATCCGCCAGCTGAAAGCGACGCATACCGATTCTGTTTCCTCCGAACAGGTCGATAACGTTCGCCGGATGTTATTGGCGATGGTCGATGATTTCCGCTGCGTGGTCATCAAACTGGCAGAGCGTATTGCTCATCTGCGCGAAGTAAAAGACGCGCCGGAAGATGAACGCGTACTGGCGGCAAAAGAGTGCACCAATATCTACGCGCCGTTGGCGAACCGTCTTGGGATTGGACAACTGAAATGGGAGCTGGAAGATTACTGCTTCCGTTATCTCCACCCGACCGAATACAAACGCATCGCAAAACTGCTGCATGAACGCCGTCTCGACCGCGAACACTATATCGAAGAGTTTGTCGGTCATCTGCGCGCTGAGATGAAAGCTGAAGGCGTTAAAGCTGAAGTGTATGGTCGTCCGAAACACATCTACAGTATCTGGCGCAAAATGCAGAAAAAGAACCTCGCCTTCGATGAGCTGTTTGATGTGCGTGCGGTACGTATTGTCGCCGAGCGTTTACAGGATTGTTATGCCGCACTGGGGATAGTGCACACTCACTATCGCCACCTGCCGGATGAGTTTGACGATTACGTTGCTAACCCGAAACCAAACGGTTATCAGTCTATTCATACCGTGGTTCTGGGGCCGGGTGGCAAAACCGTTGAGATCCAAATCCGCACCAAACAGATGCATGAAGATGCAGAGTTGGGTGTTGCTGCGCACTGGAAATATAAAGAAGGCGCGGCAGCTGGCGGCGCACGTTCGGGACATGAAGACCGAATTGCCTGGCTGCGTAAACTGATTGCGTGGCAGGAAGAGATGGCTGATTCCGGCGAAATGCTCGACGAAGTACGCAGCCAGGTTTTTGACGACCGGGTGTATGTCTTTACGCCGAAAGGCGATGTCGTTGATTTGCCTGCGGGATCAACGCCGCTGGACTTCGCTTACCACATCCACAGTGATGTCGGACACCGCTGCATCGGGGCAAAAATTGGCGGGCGCATTGTGCCGTTCACCTACCAGTTGCAGATGGGCGACCAGATTGAAATTATCACCCAGAAACAGCCGAACCCCAGCCGTGACTGGTTAAACCCAAACCTCGGTTACGTCACAACCAGCCGTGGGCGTTCGAAAATTCACGCCTGGTTCCGTAAACAGGACCGTGACAAAAACATTCTGGCTGGGCGGCAAATCCTTGACGACGAGCTGGAACATCTGGGGATCAGCCTGAAAGAAGCAGAAAAACATCTGCTGCCGCGTTACAACTTCAATGATGTCGACGAGTTGTTAGCAGCGATTGGTGGCGGGGATATCCGTCTCAATCAGATGGTGAACTTCCTGCAATCGCAATTTAATAAGCCGAGTGCCGAAGAGCAGGATGCCGCCGCGCTGAAGCAACTTCAGCAAAAAAGCTATACGCCACAAAACCGCAGTAAAGATAACGGTCGGGTGGTGGTTGAAGGTGTCGGCAACCTGATGCACCACATCGCGCGTTGCTGCCAGCCGATTCCTGGAGATGAGATTGTCGGCTTCATTACCCAGGGGCGCGGTATTTCAGTACACCGCGCCGATTGCGAACAACTGGCGGAACTGCGCTCCCATGCGCCGGAACGCATTGTTGACGCTGTATGGGGCGAGAGTTACTCCGCCGGATATTCGCTGGTGGTTCGTGTTCTGGCTAATGATCGTAGTGGGTTGTTACGTGATATCACGACCATTCTCGCCAACGAGAAGGTGAACGTGCTTGGCGTTGCCAGCCGTAGCGACACCAAACAGCAACTGGCGACCATCGACATGACCATTGAGATTTACAACCTGCAAGTGCTGGGTCGCGTGCTGGGTAAACTCAACCAGGTGCCGGATGTTATCGACGCACGTCGACTGCATGGGAATTAATCTGCATAGCTGGATATGGCATCAGCTGTATCCAGCGGTATCTTTTACTCGAAGGTATTACACCTGACAGACCCGCAATTTTCAGGACATTCTAATGAATCAAATCGATCGTTTGCTCACTATTATGCAGCGTCTTCGCGACCCGGAAAACGGCTGCCCGTGGGATAAAGAGCAGACATTTGCCACCATTGCACCTTACACCCTTGAAGAAACCTACGAAGTGCTGGACGCCATCGCCCGCGAAGACTTTGACGATCTGCGCGGTGAACTCGGCGATCTGTTGTTCCAGGTGGTGTTTTACGCGCAAATGGCTCAGGAAGAAGGGCGCTTTGATTTTAATGATATCTGCGCCGCGATTAGCGATAAGCTAGAACGTCGCCATCCACATGTTTTTGCAGGCAGTTCTGCCGAAAACAGTAATGAAGTGCTCGCCCGTTGGGAAGAAATCAAAACCGAAGAGCGCGCGCAGAAAGCGCAGCATTCGGCGCTGGACGATATTCCTCGTAGTTTGCCGGCTTTAATGCGTGCGCAAAAAATCCAGAAACGTTGCGCCAACGTTGGCTTTGACTGGACGACGCTCGGCCCGGTAGTCGATAAGGTCTACGAAGAGATCGACGAGGTGATGTACGAGGCGCGGCAGGCTGTTGTCGACCAGGCTAAACTGGAGGAGGAAATGGGTGACCTGCTGTTTGCCACGGTTAATCTGGCTCGTCATTTAGGGACAAAAGCGGAAATCGCATTGCAAAAAGCGAACGAAAAATTCGAGCGTCGCTTTCGCGAAGTGGAGCGTATTGTTGCCGCGCGTGGACTGGAAATGACAGGTGTTGACCTCGAAACAATGGAAGAAGTCTGGCAACAGGTAAAACGGCAGGAAATTGATCTCTAAGGGAATTACGCGGTCAAGCGCGATTTGTGTCATTTTTTAAATGACAAGCGCTTGATTTGCGTCAAAAACATTTACCCCAAAGGGGCTATTTTCTCACTCCTGATTTCAATGGTGCGCTGGCGAAGAGGAGGGATAATGAAAGTTTGTGGCACAGGTCATGTTCGGGTATACTGCTTTCCCGTCCTGGTTATTCCATCGTCTTTTCAACCTAACTTCTCAGGTTCAGCATGACAACGAACTATATTTTTGTGACCGGCGGGGTCGTATCCTCTCTGGGTAAAGGCATTGCCGCAGCCTCCCTCGCAGCCATTCTTGAAGCCCGTGGCCTCAATGTGACCATCATGAAACTGGATCCGTACATCAACGTCGATCCCGGTACTATGAGCCCAATCCAACACGGGGAAGTGTTCGTTACTGAAGACGGCGCTGAAACCGACCTGGACCTGGGGCACTACGAGCGTTTCATTCGTACCAAAATGAGCCGCCGCAACAACTTCACCACGGGGCGTATCTACTCTGACGTTCTGCGTAAAGAACGCCGCGGTGATTACCTCGGCGCAACCGTACAGGTTATTCCGCACATCACTAACGCTATCAAAGAGCGCGTGCTGGAAGGCGGCGAAGGTCATGACGTGGTACTGGTAGAAATCGGCGGTACTGTAGGTGATATCGAATCCCTGCCGTTCCTTGAAGCGATTCGCCAGATGGCTGTTGAAATTGGCCGTGAGCACACCCTGTTTATGCACCTGACGCTGGTGCCGTACATGGCAGCGTCTGGTGAAGTCAAAACCAAACCGACTCAGCACTCTGTAAAAGAACTGCTCTCCATCGGTATCCAGCCTGACATCCTGATTTGTCGTTCAGATCGCGCTGTTCCGGCGAACGAACGTGCGAAGATTGCATTGTTCTGTAATGTTCCGGAAAAAGCGGTTATTTCTCTGAAAGACGTCGATTCCATCTATAAAATTCCGGGCCTGTTGAAATCGCAGGGGCTGGACGATTATATTTGTAAACGATTCAGCTTAAACTGCCCGGAAGCGAATCTGTCCGAATGGGAACAGGTTATCTTCGAAGAAGCGAATCCGGTAAGTGAAGTCACCATTGGTATGGTCGGCAAGTACATTGAACTGCCGGACGCCTACAAATCCGTGATCGAAGCACTGAAACACGGTGGGCTGAAGAATCGTGTCAGCGTCAACATCAAACTGATCGATTCACAAGATGTTGAAACGCGCGGCGTTGAAATCCTTAAAGGTCTGGACGCAATCCTCGTACCTGGCGGTTTCGGCTATCGTGGCGTAGAAGGCATGATTACGACCGCGCGTTTTGCGCGTGAGAACAATATTCCTTATCTGGGTATTTGCCTGGGTATGCAGGTGGCGTTAATTGATTACGCTCGCCATGTTGCCAACATGGAGAACGCCAACTCTACGGAATTTGTGCCAGACTGTAAGTACCCGGTTGTGGCGCTGATTACCGAGTGGCGTGATGAAAACGGCAACGTTGAAGTTCGTAGCGAGAAGAGCGATCTCGGCGGTACCATGCGTCTCGGCGCACAGCAGTGCCAGTTGGTTGACGATAGCCTGGTTCGCCAGCTGTACAATGCGCCGACAATTGTTGAGCGTCATCGTCACCGTTACGAAGTCAACAACATGCTGTTGAAACAGATTGAAGATGCAGGTCTGCGCGTTGCGGGCCGTTCCGGGGATGATCAGTTGGTCGAGATCATCGAAGTTCCGAATCACCCGTGGTTCGTGGCTTGCCAGTTCCATCCGGAGTTTACTTCTACTCCACGTGATGGCCACCCGCTGTTTGCAGGCTTTGTGAAAGCCGCCAGTGAGTTCCAGAAACGTCAGGCGAAGTAAGTAAAAAAGTTAGAACGGCAACGCGTACCCAGGGTACGCGTTGTTTGTCTGGAGTTTCAGTTTAACTAGTGACTTGAGGAAAACCTAATGTCCAAAATCGTAAAAATCATCGGTCGTGAAATCATCGACTCCCGTGGTAACCCGACTGTTGAAGCCGAAGTACATCTGGAGGGTGGTTTCGTCGGTATGGCAGCTGCTCCGTCAGGTGCTTCTACTGGTTCCCGTGAAGCTCTGGAACTGCGCGATGGCGACAAATCCCGTTTCCTGGGCAAAGGCGTAACTAAAGCTGTTGCTGCAGTTAACGGCCCGATCGCTCAGGCGCTGATTGGCAAAGATGCCAAAGATCAGGCTGGCATTGACAAGATCATGATCGACCTGGACGGCACCGAAAACAAATCCAAATTCGGCGCGAACGCAATCCTGGCTGTATCTCTGGCTAACGCCAAAGCTGCTGCTGCCGCTAAAGGCATGCCGCTGTACGAGCACATCGCTGAACTGAACGGTACTCCGGGCAAATACTCCATGCCGGTTCCGATGATGAACATCATCAACGGTGGTGAGCACGCTGACAACAACGTTGATATCCAGGAATTCATGATTCAGCCGGTTGGCGCGAAAACTGTGAAAGAAGCCATCCGCATGGGTTCTGAAGTTTTCCATCACCTGGCAAAAGTTCTGAAAGCGAAAGGCATGAACACTGCTGTTGGTGACGAAGGTGGCTATGCGCCGAACCTGGGTTCCAACGCTGAAGCTCTGGCTGTTATCGCTGAAGCTGTTAAAGCTGCTGGTTATGAACTGGGCAAAGACATCACTCTGGCGATGGACTGCGCAGCTTCTGAATTCTACAAAGACGGTAAATACGTTCTGGCTGGCGAAGGCAACAAAGCGTTCACCTCTGAAGAATTCACTCACTTCCTGGAAGAACTGACCAAACAGTACCCGATCGTTTCTATCGAAGACGGTCTGGACGAATCTGACTGGGACGGTTTCGCATACCAGACCAAAGTTCTGGGCGACAAAATCCAGCTGGTTGGTGACGATCTGTTCGTAACCAACACCAAGATCCTGAAAGAAGGTATCGAAAAAGGTATCGCTAACTCCATCCTGATCAAATTCAACCAGATCGGTTCTCTGACCGAAACTCTGGCTGCGATCAAAATGGCGAAAGATGCTGGCTACACTGCAGTAATCTCTCACCGTTCCGGTGAAACTGAAGATGCTACCATCGCTGACCTGGCTGTTGGTACTGCTGCAGGCCAGATCAAAACGGGTTCTATGAGCCGTTCTGACCGTGTTGCTAAATACAACCAGCTGATTCGTATCGAAGAAGCTCTGGGCGAAAAAGCACCGTACAACGGTCGTAAAGAGATCAAAGGCCAGGCATAAGCCTGACTTTATCTGATTTAAAAATGCCAGCCTTCGGGCTGGCATTTTTTATGGCTGAGTTACCAGCGGCCAGACGCGCCGCCACCGCCAGAAGAACCGCCACCTCCGCTAAATCCGCCGCCACTTGAGCCGCCACCGGAAGAGGATGAAGAAGAACCTTTTCTTGAAGCTCTTTCTTTACCGAGCGTCTTGTATTTGGCTCGTAGCTTTTTATTAACGATAAGCCAAAAGATAAGCAGCGCTACGATCGCAAAAGGCGTTAACATACCGCAGGCAACGATTAAATTCGTCCATGGTCCTGGCTCGGCAACATAGAGGAATACCATCCCGTAAATTGCGGCAGTGAGAGTTATCCAGGGTAAATTCGACGGATCGGTAAAAATAATAAAATATGAAAGCACTGCCAGCAATATAAGTACAGCAAGCGAAAATGGGATAGGGGGATTGATACTGTAATAATTCCCCCTGCCTTCCGGTAATTCACCATTCATCAGAAGTGCGCCGATATTTTCGCTTGCCAGTGTTAACCCCCCCATCAGGTCATCACTTTTGAAAGCAGGGATTAATATATCACGGATAATCTTTGCCGCTTGCAGGTCGGTAACCACCCCTTCCAGCCCATAGCCGACTTCTATACGAACAGCATGATCTTCCCAGGCAACCAGAAGTAAAATGCCATCGTTTCGCTGCTTATCTCCCAGTTTCCAGCTATCAAAAACGCGTGTTGCATATTGTTCAATGGTATCGTCTCCGGTGGATGGCACTATTAATACGGCGACCTGTGCCCGTGTTTTTTGTGTAATATCCTGCAGCTGTTGTGTCAGTGATTGTTGTTCAGACGTGCTTAAGGTACCAGTAATATCGGTCACCTGTTGGCGCAGCTCCGGCACAGCAATTTGCTGGGCAAGCACAGGAAGGCACCATAAAGTGAGTAGAAAAAGGATTATACGCATAACAATCACCAACGGCCGGATGAACCGCCGCCTCCTGAAGAACCGCCGCCACCGCTGAAATTATCATTGTCAAAAGAGGATGAAGAGGAAGATGACGACGATGATGAAGAACGCCAGGAGGCCGAGTTACTTCTTTCGTAGCGTGACGGTCGGTTGGCACTACGCATCGAATCCCGAACCTTTTTGCCGAAGGGGGTAAAAGCGATGGCGACAGCCAGGAACGGTGTGGCGAAGCAGAGTAATGTTGCGAGTACTCCCCAGCTTCCGCCGAAACCTGCTATAGGTAAAACAAAGGCCAGTACAATAGCTGTGAAGCAAATTAGTCCCAGCGTTTTGAAATATCCTCTGGCGGAAATAAAGGTCAGTACTATTGCCCAGACTAACAAAGCCCACCAACCGTTAAAGGGCAAAGGGTGATCGGTCGGTGTTATCGTTGCTAAATTATTCCCCGTCAGACGATTATCAATATCGCTTATTCCCTTTTGCAAGCCGCCAGCCAGGTCGCCATTTTTAAATGCCGGAATAATACTGTTGCGAATAATTTTCCCGGACTGCGCATCCGTAATAACGCCTTCCAGTCCGTAACCGATTTCAATACGCACGGCCTGATCCTGCCAGGCGACTAACAGTAGAACGCCATCATCGCGGTCTTTATCACCCGGTTTCCAGCTATCGAATACCCGCGTAGCGTACTGCTCGATGGTTTCATCGCCCGTTGTTTCAACCACTAACACGACCAGTTGTGCGTGGCTTTTTTGCGTCAGCTCTTTAATCTGATTGGTCAAAGTATTTACTTCATCGTTCGTCAATTTACCGGTTAAGTCATTCACATACCTGGGTGATTCAGGCACTGGAATTTGTATGGCAAACACAGATGAACAAAAGAAAGCCATAAGGAAGATAAAATTTCGCACAGGACTTCCTCGCTTAATGAGCATTAGTATTCTGGCTAAAATCTATTGTCGGGGCTTTACTCACAGCGGCGACATCATCCGGCAAATAATTTTTCTTCGGTGTGTAATCCATGACTTTTGCGGTTAACACTGCGGGGAATTTGCGGATAGTGACATTATATTGTTCGATGGCTTTAATATATCTTCCTCGCGCAACGGCAATTCGATTTTCACTTCCTTCGAGCTGTACCATCAAATTTTGATAGAGTTCCTGGGCCTTTAGCTCAGGGTAACGTTCACTAATTATCGTTAACTGACCGAGAGTGCGAGACACCTGCGCCTGAGCTTGTTGCCAGACTTGTAATTTTTGTTCATCCCCCGGAGTTTGCTGAAGATCGCTACTGGCGCGATTAGCCTGACTACGTGCCAATGTTACGGCTTCCAGTACCTCTTGTTCATGGCTGGAATAACCTTTAATACTAGCGACAAGATTAGGAATAAGATCGGCGCGACGTTGATATTGATTTAATACCTCAGACCAGGAAGCGTTAACCTGCTCATCATAGGTTTGAATATCGTTATATCCACAGCCTGATAAATTGAAAATAAATATAATTACGATGAATATTCTGAGCATGGTTAAATTCCTTTTAATTAATTCCTTAAAACATAATACGCCACTTCATTTTATTCTTTATGATCTAATCCACTTTTTGCCTTAAACCTGCCTGTAACAGAATGTTAATAAGACATGATTGTTGTGGCAGGATCTGCAATAATTAACAATTATCCACTTCACAGAGAATGCTATGCAGTACCCGATTAACGAGATGTTCCAGACCCTGCAAGGTGAGGGTTACTTTACCGGCGTCCCCGCCATTTTTATTCGTTTACAGGGATGCCCGGTCGGCTGTGCCTGGTGCGACACCAAACACACCTGGGAAAAGCTTGAGGATCGGGAAGTCTCACTTTTCAGCATTCTGGCGAAGACCAAAGAGAGTGATAAGTGGGGGGCGGCGAGCAGTGAAGATTTGCTGGCTGTCATTGGTCGTCAGGGATACACCGCGCGGCATGTGGTGATTACGGGTGGTGAGCCTTGCATTCATGATTTGCTGCCACTGACTGACCTGCTCGAAAAGAACGGTTTTAGCTGCCAGATCGAAACCAGCGGTACTCATGAAGTACGCTGCACGCCGAATACCTGGGTTACCGTATCGCCAAAGCTGAACATGCGCGGCGGCTATGAAGTGTTGTCACAGGCACTGGAGCGAGCCAACGAAATCAAGCATCCAGTGGGACGCGTACGTGATATTGAAGCACTGGATGAACTACTGGCAACGCTGACCGATGATAAACCACGAGTCATTGCACTGCAGCCAATTAGCCAGAAGGACGATGCCACACGTTTGTGCATTGAAACCTGTATTGCGCGTAACTGGCGTTTATCGATGCAAACACATAAATATTTAAATATTGCCTGATTAAACATTTATAAGCGTTATAAATGGGTGGAACCTGTAAAGACTTCCACTCATTTATATTCTTTGTCGCCTCTGAAAAACCTCCATTTTGCTCATCCTGGACTAATCATTATCATTCTCTACAAATTCTATGGCGTTAATTTTTCGTTGGAGTGAAAATTATTGCGGTAAAGTTTGGTGGATTTTAGTCGGTATAGGATTACTTTAAATATTTAGCTTTTCAATCAATGAATTAAGTGCTCTTTAACATAATGGGTGTGTTGTTTGTGTGATCCTGTAAAGTTGGTAGATTGTGACTGGCTTAAAAAATCATTAATTAATAATAGGTTATGTTTAGAGAGTTCCCCACGTCAGCGGGGATAAACCGTTGTTTGTGATGGCGATAATAACGAAATGATCGAGTTCCCCACGTCAGCGGGGATAAACCGTTTGACTCTTTCAACAGTTAAACCACAGGGAAGAGTTCCCCACGTCAGCGGGGATAAACCGTAACAGCAATTCAACGATTAAAAAAACCGTGCGAGTTCCCCACGTCAGCGGGGATAAACCGGCAGCCTGGATATTAACGGCGAACAGCCGTACGAGTTCCCCACGACAGCGGGGATAAACCGCGCCAACAGCTTGCAGCTACAGACCTTGCTATGAGTTCCCCACGTCAGCGGGGATAAACCACCATATAACCCGTTATCTCTTTCTCAAGTTTTTATATTAGCAGTACTCGTATTAAGCAACATATCCACGTAACACCTCATGTTCAAAATAGCTCTCCATATATGAGAAGTTCACAATTATCGATACAAAAAATCAAATTTAATTAAAGTGTTAGTTGTATGATGTTTAAATCATTAAGAAATTATCATATATTATTTTTTTAATATTGAATTGATGTTTGTTAATTTTTTCTTTAGGATAATGGTTTGTTTTTTAAGCTTATTATTCATTGATTAAGTAATAAAGCTGGAAATTTGTCTTTGTTTTGAGGCTAATGAATGATTTTACATAATCGCCTCTATACGCTGTTGATGAATAGTTCTTATGAATAAAGATATCCAGTTCATACTTTAAGTGAAAATTGATAAAGTACGATTCGCGTAGTCTTTTATTCTAAGGACATCGATTGTAGTTAATATTCCTTGTAAAAACAGGGATAAACCGGACTTGTTATAATTCTTGATGTTGTCGAACTTATGTTCCCCGCGCCAGCGGGGATAACCATTCAGGTATGTTCAGGCCGGGCATTTTCCCGCCCGGCCTTCCTCACTTACGCATTCGACCAGCTCTGGATCGAATCTGCATTCCCCAACTCACCATGCATCACTTCATACGATTTTTTCAGGATCACATCAGTGTGTTTGGTTAGGTCTTTGAAAATGCCTTTATTCATCGCGTCGTAGCGTTTGGCATTGCTCTCAATCGGCATAAAGATATCTTTCACGCGAACCATTTTGTCGACAGCCGTTGCGTAATCCGGGTATAGCCCCAGACCTACCGCCGTATTAATCGCTGCCCCCAGGCTTGCACAACCGTTAATGGCGTTACGTCGTGCCGGAAGGTTGAACACGTCGGCAAAAATTTGCATAAACAGATCGCTGTTCGAACCGCCGCCAGTAATGATCACATGTTTCGCAAAGTGATTCATTTCATGACACATATTGTCGTAATTGTTCTTCAGCGTCAGCGCCACGCTTTCCAGTATCGAACGATATATCCATGCGTAATCCATGCTGGAATCAAAGCCGATCATAATCCCGCGTTTGTACGGTTCCCACGGATTGGTCAGCCAGTCCAGCACCGTCATCAGACCATTACAGCCAGGCGGCACACAAGAAGCTTTTTTGTTGAGCAAATCTTCCGGTGAAAGATCCTGTGCTTTGGCATCCTGAATTAACGACTCGCCTAACATGTCGCGAAGCCAGCTCACCGTCCACATGCCTTTGCGAATACCGTAACCTTCATACAGCAAGGTTTGCGGAATAGAAGACATAATCGGCCAGTACGCTACCGGATCTTTCGGCAGTACTTTGCCGTTCATCATCAACGCGATGTAAGTGCCAAGAGAAATTACCGCCGTTTCATCATCCAGTAACCCGGCTCCCAGTGCTTCTACCGGTTTATCACTGGTGGTACAAACAACTGGCAGCCCAGCCGGGAAATGTGTCGCCAGCGCGGCTTGTGGTGTGATATGCCCAAGAACAGTGCCCGACATTTGCACATCAAAAAGCATCTGTCGGGGAATATTAAACTTCTCCATGACTGCGGCATCTTCACTCCATGCCCAGGTCTTATAATCCACCGGCCACTGACCAAAATAGTTGGCGATATTGTCTTTAAACTCGCCGGTTAAACGGTGTGTCAGATAACCTGAAAAAGAGGTGACATATGCCACATCAGGATTGGTGTGCTCGTAGGGACGTGTTACGCGTGCATCCTGCCAGCTAATCAACGGCGCAGCTGGCGTGCCATCGGCTTTCAATAACGCACGGCAGCAACGGATAGATCCCAGACCAATGCCGACAATATCTTCTTTATTCCCGGCAAACTGGCTCATCAAATCGTGACCAGCAAAACATAATGATGCCCATAAATCATCGTCAGGATGTTCTGCGGTATCGGCATCTGGAGTGTGCATCGGTTGTAATAAGCCTTTGCCTTCGCAAACCACGTTACCTTCCAGATCGTACATCACCACTTTTGTGCTCTGACTTCCGCCATCAATCCCTATGATGTATTTTTTCGACATGATTTTTCTCCTGTAATTTTCCTGGCTTACTTGCTGCTAGCCATTGCGGGGGTGCTATCAGCAGTACGAATTTTTTGGAACAGCAAAAAGGTAAAGACGATCACCATGCCAAGCGCCGCCATGCCCATCAGCCACATATTGCGGTAGGCTTCTGCAGCGGGCAGGGTGTCTTGCCAGTAGCCGATAATTGGGTAAACGAAGACATCCGGCAGAAATCCAATCACCGAACAAATACCTACCGTGGTGCCCATAATGTAAGACGGTGTTCTCGCTTCGCCAGGGCAGGCCCAGTACAGCCCGCGTGAGGCGTAACAGGTGAATCCCAGAAGTAAAATCAGACCAATCCCCATCGCGACCGATTGCGGGTTAGAGTTCGTGATGAGCAGGGCAGTTAACGCCAGCAGGCCGAGTACGGAAAGTATTTGAATCACGCGGATAGGGGATTTCACTTTGCTGTAGGTGGTGATAATGCCACCAAGTGGGCCGCACAGTGCGCGGAAGATTTTGTTGATCACAATCCCCATGTAGCTCGCCGCCACCAGCGACATGCCGTACATTTCGGTCAGATAATTGGTGGAGTAACTCAGAATGGCGTAGATGGTGAAGACACCAAAAATCACCATGCTGCAATACCAGGTGGTGCTGATACGCAAAACGGCAAGGATGTCGCTAAGCTGGAATGACTGTTTTTCTTCGGTGTTGGTATTGCGCAGGTTGTTGTTATCGCTAACAAAAAACCAGCACAAAATCCCCAACAAGATGTAAACCACACTATAGATGATAATGACCGTTTTCAGGCTGGCGCTGTCATCCGGTGCAAAGCGAGAAAAGACCCACATGGTAAACACCGCCAGCGACATTACACCGACGCCGCGCAGCCCTTCCATCCAGCCCATAATTTTCCCCTGCTCGCTATGATCGCCAAGCAACGATGCGGCTTTAATCGACACCGACCACAGCATTAAAATCGTCGTTATCGCAAAGGCGACCTGAATACAGAGCATTACCCACAGCGGTGGATACGTTGCCATTAACAGACCCAGCAATCCGGTAATGATCATCGCGGAAGTAATCATTTTGCGATGCGAAAATTTATCGGCAATAACGCCGCTGGGGGCATAAAGAATAATAGCCGCAATACCAAAGGTACTCATTATTAAACCTATCTCGGTATTGCTGAATCCCATAAATTTAGCCATGGGAATTTGATAAATATAACGTAAATAAGCCAGATCAAAACTAACGCCGCCACTAAAACTAATTATCGCGAGGGTTATCCAACGGCGATATGAGTTGTGTTGCATATCGTATTCCCATTTGTAATAGACAAAAAAAAGAGAAAAGTAAGCCGCCCTTTCAGGTGGATTACTTTTCTCAGGTCTCTAGTAATTGCAATAAGAAATAACATGGAAAGCAGGGGTGTTGTGTGAGAGTAGTCACGCTTCTGCTTTTTAAAATTATTTGATAATACGAATATCACACTGTGATTACGATCACATTAGCGTTTATGCCCTTATGCTAAAAATTATCTCCAGTTACCAGAGATAATGAGAAAGGTAACTTCCCTCTCGCGGGGGAAGTTACCTTTCTTTTTTTTTGCCTTACGGAAATTGGAGCTAACTATGTCAATCGAATCTCTCAATGCGTTCTCAATGGATTTTTTCTCCCTGAAAGGTAAAACCGCAATTGTTACCGGCGGGAATAGCGGTTTAGGCCAGGCATTTGCCATGGCACTCGCAAAAGCAGGCGCAAATATCTTTATTCCAAGTTTCGTTAAAGATAATGGCGAAACAAAGGAAATGATTGAAAAACAGGGTGTTGAGGTGGACTTCATGCAGGTGGATATCACCGTAGAAGGCGCGCCGCAGAAGATAATTACCGCCTGTTGTGAACGTTTCGGCACCGTCGATATTCTGGTTAACAATGCCGGTATATGTAAGCTGAATAAGGTGCTGGATTTCGGTCGTGCCGACTGGGACCCGATGATTGACGTGAACCTGACCGCCGCATTCGAGTTAAGCTACGAAGCGGCAAAAATTATGATCCCGCAGAAAAGCGGTAAAATCATTAATATCTGTTCACTGTTTTCTTACTTAGGTGGTCAATGGTCTCCTGCTTATTCTGCCACTAAACACGCCCTTGCCGGATTTACCAAAGCCTATTGCGATGAATTAGGTCAATATAATATTCAGGTAAATGGTATTGCCCCAGGATATTACGCTACCGATATCACCCTGGCGACACGCAGTAATCCAGAAACCAATCAGCGCGTTCTTGATCATATTCCAGCAAACCGTTGGGGCGATACTCAGGATTTAATGGGCGCAGCCATATTTCTCGCAAGTCCGGCATCGAATTATGTCAACGGGCATTTATTAGTGGTTGATGGCGGTTATTTAGTGCGCTAATCCATAACGGTGGTTTCTGATTTCTTTTATTAATGACTATTCCATTTTTATTATCAGGAAGGAATTACTATGTCTTTATCTCGCGCAGCGATTGTCGACCAGCTAAAGGAAATTGTTGGTGCAGATCGCGTAATTACCGATGAAACGGTATTGAAGAAAAACAGTATTGATCGTTTTCGTAAATTTCCGGATATTCATGGTATTTATACTTTGCCTATTCCGGCAGCGGTCGTAAAACTCGGTTCCACAGAGCAAGTGTCCCGTGTGCTGAATTTTATGAATGCACACAAAATTAACGGTGTGCCGCGTACCGGGGCTTCCGCTACCGAAGGTGGGCTGGAAACCGTTGTGGAAAACTCGGTAGTGCTTGATGGCTCTGCAATGAATCAAATCATTAATATTGATATAGAGAATATGCAGGCGACGGCGCAATGTGGCGTTCCGCTGGAAGTGCTGGAAAACGCGTTGCGTGAAAAAGGTTACACCACGGGGCACTCTCCGCAGTCAAAACCGTTGGCGCAGATGGGTGGACTGGTGGCGACCCGTAGTATCGGGCAGTTCTCCACACTCTACGGCGCAATCGAGGATATGGTCGTTGGCCTGGAAGCAGTACTGGCTGATGGCACCGTGACACGCATTAAAAACGTGCCACGACGCGCGGCGGGTCCGGACATTCGTCACATCATCATCGGCAACGAAGGCGCATTGTGCTATATCACTGAAGTCACTGTGAAAATCTTTAAATTCACCCCGGAAAACAACCTCTTCTACGGCTATATCCTGGAAGACATGAAAACCGGCTTCAACATCCTGCGTGAAATCATGGTGGAAGGATATCGTCCGTCGATCGCTCGTTTGTATGACGCTGAAGATGGCACCCAACACTTCACCCATTTTGCCGACGGAAAATGCGTGCTGATCTTTATGGCTGAAGGTAACCCTCGCATTGCGAAGGCGACGGGCGAAGGGATTGCTGAAATCGTGGCACGTTACTCGCAATGCCAGCGCGTGGACAGCAAGCTGATCGAAACCTGGTTTAACAACCTGAACTGGGGACCGGATAAAGTGGCTGCCGAACGTGTGCAGATCCTCAAAACCGGCAACATGGGCTTTACCACCGAAGTGTCCGGCTGCTGGAGTTGCATACACGAAATCTACGAAAGCGTTATTAACCGTATTCGTACCGAGTTCGCGCACGCCGACGACATCACCATGCTGGGCGGTCACTCCTCTCATAGCTATCAGAACGGCACCAACATGTACTTCGTCTACGACTACAACGTCGTTGACTGTAAGCCGGAAGAGGAAATCGACAAATACCACAATCCGCTCAACAAAATCATCTGCGAAGAAACCATTCGCCTCGGCGGTTCGATGGTACACCATCACGGTATCGGTAAACATCGTGTTCACTGGAGCAAACTGGAACACGGCAGCGCGTGGACATTGCTGGAAGGGCTGAAAAAACAGTTCGATCCTAACGGTATTATGAATACGGGTACTATCTATCCGATTGAAAAATAATGTGTCAGGCAGCGTTTCGCGATGACGGGGCGTTGTCTTTTCGGCTTCTCAACCGGGAAGCCGTTCTTATTACCGGACAATGAAGGGGTAAAGATGAACACTTCACCGGTGCGAATGGATGATTTACCGCTTAACCGTTTTCACTGTCGAATTGCTGCGCTGACTTTCGGCGCACACCTGACCGACGGTTATGTTCTCGGCGTCATTGGTTACGCCATAATTCAGCTTACTCCAGCCATGCAACTGACGCCGTTTATGGCGGGAATGATTGGTGGCTCGGCGCTACTTGGCCTGTTTATCGGCAGCCTGGTTTTGGGCTGGATCTCCGACCATATCGGGCGGCAAAAAATCTTCACCTTCAGCTTTTTGCTGATTACGCTCGCTTCGTTCCTGCAATTTTTTGCCACCACGCCAGAGCATCTTATTGGACTACGCATTTTGATCGGCATTGGGCTGGGAGGCGATTACTCAGTAGGCCACACCTTGCTGGCTGAATTTTCTCCGCGCCGCCATCGCGGTATTTTGCTGGGCGCATTCAGCGTGGTGTGGACCGTAGGCTATGTGCTGGCAAGTCTTGCCGGACATCACTTTATTAGCGAAAGCCCCGAAGCCTGGCGATGGTTACTTGCATCGGCGGCATTTCCTGCCCTGTTGATTACGTTGTTACGTTGGGGAACGCCAGAATCGCCACGCTGGCTACTGCGCCAGGGGCGTTTTGCAGAAGCTCACGCTATCGTGCATCGCTATTTTGGTCCCCATGTTTTACTGGGCGATGAAGTTGCAACGGCGACCCATAAACACATCAAAACCTTGTTCTCTTCGCGCTATTGGCGGCGCACGGCGTTTAACAGCGTCTTCTTTGTCTGCCTCGTAATCCCATGGTTTGTAATTTACACCTGGCTGCCAACTATCGCCCAGACTATTGGACTGGAAGATGCGCTGACTGCCAGCCTGATGCTTAATGCGTTGTTAATTGTGGGCGCGCTGCTGGGATTATTTCTGACGCACCTGCTGGCACATCGCAAATTTTTACTTGGCAGTTTTTTGTTGCTGGCGGCAACGCTGGTAGTGATGGCCTGTTTGCCTTCTGGCTGTTCATTAACGCTGCTGCTTTTTGTTCTCTTCAGTACCACCATTTCGGCAGTCAGTAATCTGGTGGGCATTTTGCCTGCGGAAAGTTTTCCTACTGACATTCGCTCGCTGGGTGTCGGTTTTGCCACCGCCATGAGTCGGTTGGGCGCGGCGGTAAGTACTGGCCTGCTGCCGTGGGTGCTGGCGCAGTGGGGAATGCAAGTCACCTTATTGCTCCTGGCGACAGTGTTGTTGGTTGGTTTTGTTGTGACCTGGCTATGGGCGCCAGAAACCAAAGCACTCCCGCTGGTGGCGGCGGGAAATGTAGGAGGTGTGAATGAACATTCTGTTAGCGTTTAAAGCCGAACCGGATGCCGGAATGCTGGCAGAAAAAGAGTGGCAGGTGGCGGCTCAGGGTAATTGCGGACCGGATGTTTCGCTGCTGCGAAGTTTACTCGGTGCTGATGAACAGGCCGCTGCCGCGCTTCTGTTAGCGCAGAGAAAAAACGGTACGCCGATGTCTTTAACCGCGTTGAGCATGGGGAATGAACGGGCGTTGCACTGGCTGCGCTATCTTATGGCGTTGGGGTTTGAGAAGGCAGTATTGCTGGAGACGGCAGCAGATCTGCGCTTTGCACCGGAATTTGTCGCTCGCCATATTGCCGAATGGCAGCGCCAGAATCCGCTGGATCTGATCATTACTGGCTGCCAGAGCAGCGAAGGGCAGAACGGGCAAACGCCATTTTTGCTGGCGGAAATGCTGACCTGGCCCTGCTTTACCCAGGTGGAGCGTTTTACTCTCGACGCACCGTTTATCTCGCTCGAACAGCGTACTGAACATGGATTACGCTGTTGTCGGGTTCGCTTGCCTGCGGTGATTGCCGTGCGCCAGTGTGGCGAGGCGGCCTTGCCAGTACCGGGAATGCGCCAGCGAATGGCTGCGGGGAAAGCTGAAATTATCCGCAAAACTGTTACTGCTGAATCGTCAGCGATGCAGTGCCGGCAACTGGAAAGGCCAGAGCAACGACGCGGTGCAACGCTTCTTGATGGGCAAACGGTAGCAGAAAAAGCGCAAAAGCTATGGCAGGACTATTTACGCCAAAGGATGCAGCCATGAATATCGCCATTGTGACAATAAATCAGGACCATGCCGCAATAGCGGGCTGGCTGGCGGAGCAGGATTTCAGCGGCAGCACATTAACGCACTGGCAAATCGAGCCGCAGCCGATGGTCGCGGAACAGGTGCTGGATGCGCTGGTAGAACAGTGGCAGCGAACGCCTGCGGACGTTGTTCTCTTTCCGCCGGGAACGTTTGGTGATGAACTGTCGACACGGTTGGCCTGGCGATTACATGGTGCAAGCATCAGCCAGGTGACTTCGTTAGATATTTCAACCGGAAGCGTACGCAAATCCCACTGGGGAAATGCGCTAACGGCGACGCTGCAAACAGAAAAACGCCCGCTATGCCTCTCCCTGGCGCGTCAGGCGGGAGCAGATAAAAACGCCTCGTTGCCCTCTGGTATGCAGCAACTGAACATTGTCCCAGGTGCGCTTCCCGACTGGCTGGTTAGCATAGAAAACCTGAAAAATGTTACCCGCGACCCATTAGCTGAGGCCAGACGGGTGCTGGTGGTGGGGCAGGGCGGAGAGGCAGATAACCAGGAAATCGCTATGCTGGCAGAAAAGCTGGGAGCCGAAGTGGGCTACAGTCGGGCACGAGTGATGAACGGTGGCGTTGATGCTGAAAAAGTGATTGGTATTTCAGGACATCTGCTGGCACCTGAGGTGTGTATTGTTGTTGGTGCTTCCGGCGCAGCAGCGTTAATGGCGGGCGTCCGCAATAGCAAGTTTGTGGTGGCGATTAATCATGACGCCAGCGCGGCGGTATTTTCACAGGCAGATGTTGGCGTGGTTGATGACTGGAAAGCGGTGCTGGAGGCACTGGTGACAACCATTCACGCAGATTGCCAATAACGTGCTGCCGGATGATCCTGCCTACGGTTCTGGCCTGGGGACTTGTAGGCCTGATAAGACGCGTCAAGCGTCGCATCAGGCGCTGAATGCCGGATTTGGCATGTGGCCTACAAATCACACAAATTCAATTCGTTACGATTATCTCGTCAAAGCAATTTTTTCGCTAACGTCCAGACCCCGGTATTCGTGGTAGAAAGCGCCACTACACCGGCGTTAATCGCATTACGCGCATCTTCTTCATCGCACACCAGCCCGCCAGCAATCAGCGGCTGGTGGATTTTCTCCGTTACCCAGCCCAGCACTTTAGGCATACAGCCTGGCAGAATTTCAATACAATCAGGATTCGATTGCGCAACCTGCTTATCAATGTTGTGAAAAGAAATCGAGTCGACAATAAACAAGCGATGAATACAGAAAAAGCCTTCCGCTCTCGCCGCTTTTAGCATTGACGCTTTGGTACTGATAATGCCGTCCGCCTCGGTCACCAGTTTCAGAAACTGAATTACTACTTCTTTATTTGACGCGCCTTCCAGCAAATCGACATGAATAAAAGCATATTTTCCGGCGTTCTTAATCTTTTTGACGATATGACTGATGGTACAAATATTGCCGTATAACACGGAAATAAACTGGCATTCAGAATCGATTGCCAACTGCAGGCTGGCATTATCTTTAACGGCAGCAATCACCGGATTCTGGCGGAGCAGATGTAAGAGGGGCATAAATTATCCTTATTATTTATCCAAAGCGGTAGGTGATGCCGAATCCGGAAGGCGGATAGCGCCACTGTTGTAGCGTTTTTTCATCGCACAGCAAACGGCAGGTGCCGCACTCCAGACAATTACGATAATCAACGTGCAAATCACCTTCCGGTGTGAGCGAAAAAAGACCAGCCGGACAAGCGTTAATCAACCGTTCTGCCGTCTGGCGCTCAACGGAGTCAGCCGGAACAATATGTGGCGCATCAGCAGCGCGCCAGAGATTACGGGCTACAGACATCGAATACTCCTGACAACATCGCCCGCCAGATGCCACAGGCCATGACGACGTAAATGACGCCAGAGCAACTGGCGCAGCGGTGGAACAGGTTTATCACCCTGATCCCATAAATCGCGGGAAATATCCTGCATTAACGCAGGCCACGCACGGTACCATCCAGGGCGTTGCAAAAGCGCCGGAACATGCTGATAGCGCTGTAGAACATCACACAGCAGGCTGCGCTCTACGTTGTAATGATAAAGCGGAAACAGATTTTGCGGCTCGCGGTGCTGGCAGGCGCTTATCAGCGTTTGTGCCGCCGCCTGTGCGCCAGCCAGCGCCATATCCATGCCGCGCACGGAAATTCCGGTATTGACGCAACTGCGCAACGTATCGCCCACCAGCAGCCAGCCGTTACCGGCGTATTGCACCGGCATACTGTGCAAGCCACCTTCTGGCACCAGATGCGCACCATACTCCAGTGATTCCGTGTTTTTGATAAGCGGGCGCACTGCCGGATGCGTTTTAAAGCGAGCCAGCAGCTCGCTTGCCGGAACACGACTTTGCGTAAGTGAAGAGAGCGGGCAAACAATCCCTAACGAGAGCGTTTGTTGATTAGTATAAAGAAATGCGCCGCCGGGTAAGTCATCACAGATTCCGCCGCTGAACAGCAACGCTGCGCCTTCGTTATTCTCCAGATGAAAACGTTCTTCAATAGCGGATGTTTCCAGTGACAGAACTTCTTTAATCCCCAACGCCATCACTTCGCCAGCAGGACGAGTCACTAACCCGTGACGCTCAGCCAGGACGCTGTTGGCACCTTCTGCCAGCACCACATAACGGGCGCGGAGAATATCGTCACCACAAATGACACCACACACCCTGCCGTTTTCTTCATACAGCGCATCTACCGTCGCACCAGGGATGCATTCGACACCTTCTTTTTCGGCTTCGGCAACCAGCCACGGATCGAACCGTGCACGTAATACGCTCCAGGATTCACCGCCGGGCTGTAAGCTGGAAAACGTCGTTGCGCCATCCGGCGTTAGCAGAGAAAGACTTTCGTGAGTGATGCGTCGTTCAAGAGGCGCGGTCAGGTGAAACTGAGGGAGGAGTTCCGCGAGCGCATGGGTGTATAAACGCCCGCCGGAAAGGTTTTTACTGCCGGGAATTTCAGCGCGTTCCAGTAACAGAACGGATAAACCTGCCCGCGCGCAGCGTAAAGCGCAAGCGGTGCCTGCTATACCCGCACCAATAATAATAATGTCGCAGTCGTCTTCCATGTCATGCCCCAGATATCCAGAGCGCAACACCCTAACATAGCGTTACTTAAGGGAAATTGACCGCCGACACACTCTTATCATTCGCCGCGATAGATGCAACCTGCGGTGCAGGTTTCTTTCACCATAACCGCACTTAACAGCGGAACAACCGGTTTAACCTGATCCCAAATCCATTTTGCTAAAACCTCGCTGGTCGGGTTTTCCAGGCCAGGAATATCATTGAGATAATAGTGATCGAGGCGATCATAGGTTGGTTTAAATGCCGCTTTCAGTTCAGCGAAATCGATAATCCAGCCCGTATGCGGATCGACTTCCCCGGTAATTTCCAGTCGCACCATAAAGGAATGCCCGTGCAGGCGACCACATTTATGTCCTTCCGGGACGTGTGGTAAGCGGTGAGCGGCTTCGAAGGTGAAATCTTTAAATAACGTGGTGGACATCATAATTTCTCTACATGACGATAAAACCGCCGTAGAGTACCGGAAAGCCTGTTTTTTCGCATTATCTAAAACGCCTTTGTTGCGCAAAATCGCTGATTTATCTTGATGATGGGCAATATTCATTTGTTTTTCATTGGGTTGATTAATCTATTTTGTTGTTAAAGACTATTGCTAAAACAGGTTAGTCGATTTGGTTATTAGTTATCGCTATCCCGTCTTTAATCCACACCGTTCACCCCGTTAACCTTACCTTCTCTTCTGTTTTATGGGCGCTGACAGGGCGCAGAAACAGCTTTGCTTACTGGAACATAACGACGCATGACGACACAGGTCCCACCTTCCGCGTTGCTTCCGTTGAACCCGGAGCAACTGGCACGCCTTCAGGCGGCCACGACCGATTTAACTCCCACCCAGCTTGCCTGGGTTTCTGGCTATTTCTGGGGCGTGCTCAACCAGCAGCCTGCTGCGCTTGCAGCGACGCCAGCGCCCGCCGCAGAAATGCCGGGTATAACTATTATCTCCGCTTCGCAAACCGGCAATGCGCGCCGGGTTGCTGAAGCATTACGCGATGATTTATTAGCGGCAAAACTGAACGTTAAGCTGGTGAACGCGGGCGACTATAAATTCAAACAAATCGCCAGCGAAAAACTGCTCATCGTGGTGACGTCAACGCAAGGTGAAGGGGAACCGCCGGAGGAGGCCGTCGCGCTGCATAAGTTCCTGTTCTCCAAAAAAGCGCCGAAGCTGGAAAACACCGCGTTTGCCGTGTTTAGTCTCGGCGATAGCTCTTATGAATTTTTCTGCCAGTCCGGGAAAGATTTCGATAGCAAGCTGGCGGAACTGGGCGGTGAACGCCTGCTCGACCGTGTCGATGCCGACGTTGAATACCAGGCTGCTGCCAGCGAGTGGCGCGCCCGCGTGGTCGATGTTCTTAAATCGCGCGCGCCTGTCGCAGCACCTTCACAATCCGTCGCCACTGGCGCGGTAAATGAAATCCACACCAGCCCGTACAGCAAAGACGCGCCGCTGGTGGCGAGCCTCTCTGTTAACCAGAAGATTACTGGACGTAACTCTGAAAAAGACGTTCGCCATATCGAAATTGACTTAGGTGACTCTGGCCTGCGTTATCAGCCGGGTGACGCGCTGGGCGTCTGGTATCAGAACGATCCGGCACTGGTGAAAGAACTTGTCGAACTGCTGTGGCTGAAAGGCGATGAACCTGTCACCGTCGAGGGCAAAACGTTACCTCTGAACGAGGCCCTACAGTGGCACTTCGAACTGACCGTCAACACCGCCAACATCGTTGAGAACTACGCCACGCTTACCCGCAGTGAAACGCTGCTGCCGCTGGTGGGTGATAAAGCGAAGTTACAGCATTACGCCGCGACGACGCCGATTGTCGATATGGTGCGTTTTTCACCGGCACAGCTTGACGCTGAAGCCCTGATTAATCTGCTGCGTCCGCTGACCCCGCGCCTGTACTCCATCGCCTCCTCGCAGGCGGAAGTCGAGAACGAAGTACACGTCACCGTTGGTGTGGTGCGTTATGACGTGGAAGGCCGCGCCCGTGCTGGCGGTGCCTCCAGCTTCCTTGCGGATCGTGTGGAAGAAGAGGGCGAAGTCCGCGTCTTTATCGAACATAACGACAACTTCCGCCTGCCAGCCAACCCGGAAACGCCGGTGATTATGATTGGTCCAGGCACCGGCATCGCGCCGTTCCGCGCCTTTATGCAGCAACGTGCCGCTGACGAAGCGCCGGGTAAAAACTGGCTGTTCTTTGGCAACCCACACTTTACGGAAGATTTCCTCTATCAGGTGGAGTGGCAGCGCTACGTCAAAGAGGGCGTGCTGACACGTATTGATCTTGCCTGGTCGCGCGATCAAAAAGAAAAAGTTTACGTACAAGACAAACTGCGCGAACAGGGCGCAGAGCTGTGGCGCTGGATCAATGACGGTGCCCACATTTATGTCTGCGGCGACGCTAATCGCATGGCGAAAGACGTTGAACAGGCACTTCTGGAAGTGATTGCCGAATTTGGTGGCATGGACACCGAAGCGGCGGATGAATTTTTAAGTGAGCTGCGCGTAGAGCGCCGTTATCAGCGAGATGTCTACTAATGAACGAAAAACATCCAGGGCCTTTAGTGGTCGAAGGAAAACTGACAGACGCCGAGCGCATGAAGCTTGAGAGCAACTACCTGCGCGGGACCATTGCGGAAGATTTAAACGACGGTCTGACCGGCGGCTTTAAGGGCGACAACTTCCTGCTGATCCGTTTCCACGGTATGTATCAGCAGGATGACCGCGATATCCGCGCGGAACGTGCTGAACAGAAGCTGGAACCGCGTCATGCGATGCTGCTGCGCTGCCGTCTGCCGGGTGGGGTGATCACCACTAAACAGTGGCAGGCGATCGATAAATTTGCCGGTGAAAACACCATTTATGGCAGCATTCGCCTGACCAACCGCCAGACGTTCCAGTTCCACGGCATTCTGAAAAAGAACGTCAAACCGGTGCACCAGATGCTGCACTCGGTCGGTCTTGATGCGCTGGCGACTGCTAACGACATGAACCGTAACGTACTCTGCACCTCGAACCCTTACGAGTCGCAGCTGCACGCGGAAGCCTATGAATGGGCGAAGAAAATCTCTGAACATCTGCTGCCGCGTACCCGCGCCTATGCGGAGATCTGGCTCGATCAGGAGAAAGTCGCCACCACCGATGAAGAACCGATCCTCGGTCAGACTTATTTGCCGCGTAAATTCAAAACCACGGTAGTGATCCCGCCGCAGAACGATATCGATCTGCACGCCAACGACATGAACTTTGTGGCGATCGCGGAAAACGGCAAACTGGTGGGCTTCAACCTGCTGGTGGGCGGTGGGCTTTCTATCGAACACGGCAACAAGAAAACCTACGCCCGTACCGCGAGCGAGTTTGGTTATCTGCCGCTGGAGCATACGCTGGCGGTGGCGGAAGCGGTCGTTACCACTCAGCGTGACTGGGGTAATCGTACTGACCGTAAAAACGCCAAAACCAAATACACGCTGGAGCGCGTGGGTGTTGAGACGTTTAAAGCAGAAGTGGAACGTCGCGCGGGGCTCAAATTTGAGCCGATCCGTCCTTATGAATTTACCGGACGCGGCGATCGTATCGGCTGGGTAAAAGGGATCGACGACAAATGGCACCTGACGCTGTTTATCGAAAATGGTCGAATTCTTGATTATCCGGGGCGTCCGCTGAAAACTGGCCTGCTGGAGATCGCGAAGATCCACAAAGGTGATTTCCGCATTACGGCGAACCAGAATCTGATCATCGCCGGTGTACCGGAAAGCGAGAAAGCGAAGATTGAGAAGATCGCCAAAGAGAGCGGATTGATGAATGCCGTCACGCCGCAGCGCGAAAACTCAATGGCCTGCGTGTCATTCCCGACTTGCCCGTTGGCGATGGCGGAAGCGGAGCGTTTCCTGCCGTCGTTTATCGATAACATCGATAATTTAATGGCGAAACATGGTGTCAGCGATGAGCATATCGTGATGCGTGTAACAGGCTGCCCGAACGGTTGTGGTCGCGCGATGCTGGCGGAAGTGGGCTTGGTGGGTAAAGCGCCTGGGCGCTACAACCTGCATCTTGGTGGCAACCGCATTGGGACACGTATCCCACGGATGCATAAAGAAAACATCACCGAGCCGGAAATCCTGGCGACGCTTGATGAACTGATAGGGCGCTGGGCGAAAGAACGTGAAGCGGGTGAAGGCTTCGGCGACTTTACGGTGCGTGCGGGCATCATTCGCCCGGTGCTCGATCCGGCGCGTGATTTGTGGGATTAACCATCAGTCCAGTCTTGTAGGCCTGATAAGACGCGTAAGCGTCGCATCAGGCAAGGCAAACAGTGAGGAATCTATGTCCAAACTCGATCTAAATGCCCTGAACGAACTGCCGAAGGTAGATCGCATTCTGGCGCTGGCGGAAACTAACGCCGAGCTTGAAAAACTGGATGCTGAAGGCCGCGTTGCCTGGGCGCTGGATAATCTGCCCGGTGAATATGTGCTTTCTTCCAGCTTCGGTATCCAGGCGGCGGTTAGCCTGCATCTGGTGAATCAGATTCGCCCGGATATTCCGGTGATCCTCACCGATACCGGTTATCTGTTTCCGGAAACCTACCGCTTTATTGACGAGTTAACGGACAAACTCAAGCTCAACCTGAAAGTGTACCGCGCTACCGAAAGCGCCGCCTGGCAGGAAGCACGCTACGGCAAACTGTGGGAACAGGGCGTTGAAGGCATTGAAAAGTACAACGATATCAACAAAGTCGAACCGATGAACCGGGCGCTGAAAGAACTAAACGCGCAAACGTGGTTTGCTGGCCTGCGCCGTGAACAATCCGGCAGCCGCGCTAATTTACCGGTGCTGGCAATTCAGCGTGGCGTATTTAAAGTGCTGCCGATTATCGACTGGGATAACCGAACTATTTATCAGTACCTGCAAAAACATGGCCTGAAATACCATCCATTATGGGACGAAGGATATTTATCGGTCGGTGATACCCATACAACCCGTAAATGGGAACCTGGTATGGCGGAAGAAGAAACGCGTTTCTTTGGCTTAAAAAGGGAATGTGGGCTGCACGAAGGGTAAATATTGCCGGATAAAATAAACGCCTCTGTCAGAAATGATGGGGGCGTTTTTATTTTGCGAGCCGCATTCCGGCATTTAAACGTGAATATAGCAGGGGAAATCAACAGTTATAGAATGGCGTCGGGTGCTTGAGGCTGTCTGGCGTTGAGCATTCGCGAGGTTCCAGATGGACAAAAGCCCCAGGCGATATTTCTATCAACCTGAGGCTCGCGTTCGAACGTAGCAATTCGGATGTTAGTCTCTTCTTTGCAGGGAGGCAAGACATGCTGACAAAATATGCCCTTGTGGCAATCATCGTACTGTGTTGTACAGTACTGGGATTCACGCTGATGGTAGGCGACTCGTTGTGTGAGTTGAGTATCAGAGAACGTGGTATGGAGTTTAAGGCAGTTCTCGCTTACGAACCGAAGAAGTAGCCACCACGCGGGGGTAAAACCCCGCGTATTGAATTGTGATGGTTTGGTCTCCTGCACCCTTTTTCATTTATATTGTTTTTGTGAATATTATGCCTGTGTTTATTATTTATATATATCACAGATGAAAATCATTGAATTATTCATAATGTAAATACTTTATTGAACGATATATATCACAGATAATTTTTAATATATGCGTAAATATCCTTTAAGTTTTACTGAAGGATAAAAACATTGTGACTTTCTTTGATTTCTGGGGAAAAACCCGACGTGGCGAGAAAGAGGGTGGCGACGATTATCACCTTCTTTGCTGGCATTCGCTGGATGTAGCCGCGATAGGCTATTTAATGGTCAAAAACAACTGTTTCGGGCTGGCTGACTATTTTCGTCAATTAGGTTTCGCTGACACGGATCAGGCAGCACAATTTTTCGCCTGGTTGTTGTGCTGGCACGATACTGGAAAATTTGCCCGCTCATTTCAGCAACTTTACCTGCACCCACAACTCAAGGTTCCGGAAGGCGCAAGAAAGAATTACGAAAAGATCTCTCATTCAACGCTGGGTTACTGGTTGTGGAATCATTATTTAATTGAATGTGAAGAGTTGCTTCCCTCATCTTCACTCTCTCCCCGCAAACTTAAACGGGTAATAGAGATGTGGATGCCCATGACAACCGGGCATCATGGTCGGCCTCCTGATCGTATCGATGAACTGGACAACTTTCTGCCTGAAGACAAAGCTGCCGCAAGGGATTTTCTCCTTGAAATCAAGGTACTGTTTCCGCTCATCGAGATCCCTACATTCTGGGATGATGACGAGGGCGTTGAACTTATAAAACATCTTTCCTGGTATATCTCTGCAACCGTCGTACTCGCAGACTGGACGGGATCGTCAACGCGATTTTTTCCACGTGTCGCACACGTAATGGATATTAAAGATTACTGGCAGAAGGCTTTAGTTCAGGCTCAAAACGCATTAACCGTCTTTCCCCCAAAAGCAGAAAGCGCGCCTTTCACTGGAATTAATACGCTGTTTCCTTTTATTGAGAACCCAACACCGTTACAGCAAAAGGTGTTGGATCTGGATATCAGCCAGCCAGGACCACAGTTGTTTATTCTGGAAGATGTGACTGGCGCAGGTAAAACAGAAGCGGCGCTTATCCTGGCGCACAGGTTGATGTCTGCGGGGAAAGCACAGGGTTTGTTTTTTGGTTTGCCAACAATGGCAACGGCCAATGCCATGTACGATAGGCTGGTAAAAACCTGGCTTGCTTTCTATTCGCCACAATCCCGCCCCAGCCTGGTGCTGGCACACAGCGCTCGTTCGCTAATGGATCGCTTTAACGCATCGCTGTGGTCTGGTGATTTTGTGGGGTCAGAAGAACCGGATGAACAAGCGTTCAGTCAGGGATGTGCGGCCTGGTTTGCTGACAGTAACAAGAAGGCGTTGCTGGCTGAAATTGGCGTCGGCACGCTGGATCAGGCGATGATGGCGGTGATGCCGTTCAAACATAATAATCTGCGGCTTCTGGGGCTGAGTAACAAAATCCTGCTAGCCGATGAGATCCACGCCTGTGACGCTTATATGTCGTGCATTCTTGAAGGGCTGATCGAGCGGCAGGCGCGTGGCGGAAACAGCGTTATTTTGCTTTCTGCTACGTTGTCTCAACAGCAGCGTGACAAACTCGTCGCCGCCTTTGCGCGTGGTGCAGAGGGCCAGCAAGAAGCTCCGTTGCTGGAAAAAGATGATTATCCCTGGCTGACGCATGTCACGAAATCCGATGTGCATTCGCACCGGGTAGCGACGCGCAAAGACGTTGAGCGCAGCGTGAGTGTGGGTTGGCTTCATAGCGAACAAGAGTGTATTGCGCGTATCGAATCGGCGGTAAGTCAGGGGAAATGCATCGCCTGGATTCGGAATTCTGTCGATGACGCCATCCAGGTTCATCGTCAGCTGCTTGCCCGCGGCGTCATTCCTGCTTCCAGCCTTTCACTTTTTCATAGCCGCTTTGCTTTCAGCGATCGCCAGCGAATTGAAACGGAGACGCTGGCACGCTTTGGTAAAGAAGACTGTTCACAGCGTGCCGGAAAAGTCCTCATTTGTACTCAGGTCCTGGAGCAGAGCGTCGACTGCGACCTGGACGAAATGATTTCCGACCTTGCCCCTGTTGATTTGCTGATCCAGCGAGCAGGGCGATTACAGCGACATATCCGCGATATTAATGGTCAGTTAAAGCGTGACGGTAAAGACGAGCGTCACCCTCCTGTATTGCTGATTCTGGCCCCCGTCTGGGACGACTCTCCGGGTGAAGAATGGTTTGCCAGTGCCATGCGTAACAGTGCATTTGTCTATCCCGATCATGGGCGAATCTGGTTGACGCAGCGTGTGCTGCGTGAACAAGGCGCGATTCAGATGCCACACTCAGCCCGGCTTCTGATTGAATCAGTCTACGGTGAGGACGTGGTAATGCCGGAAGGGTTTGCCCGCAGCGAGCAGGAGCAAGTGGGCAAATACTACTGCGATCGTTCAATGGCTAATAAGTTTGTGCTGAACTTCAGGCCCGGCTATGCCGCCAATATCAACGATTACCTCCCGGAAAAACTGTCGACACGTCTGGCTGAAGAGTCTGTTTCCCTGTGGCTGGCTAGCTGTATTGACGGTGTAGTGAAGCCTTATGCCACCGGTGCACACGCATGGGAAATGAGCGTTGTCAGAGTGCGCCGAAGCTGGTGGAAAAAACATCGGGATGAGTTTTCTTTACTGGAAGGGGATGCGTTCAGGCAGTGGTGCGTTGAACAGCGGCAAGATCCGGAGATGGCAAACGTGATTTTAGTCACCGATGACGAAAGTTGTGGATATTCGGCTACGGAGGGATTGATTGGCAAGGTTGGTTGAGATGCCTGCGACAGGATTCTCTGAATAGTTGATACACAAAAAAGGATGGAAGGATGGACAACCGACCAGGGATGGTCTTTTTTACGAGAGGATGCGTATGAACTCGTTTTCACTTCTGACAACCCCGTGGTTGCCCGTTCGTTATAAAGACGGAACAACAGGCAAGCTGGCACCAGTCGATCTGGCTGATGAAAATGTTGTCGATATCGCCGCACCGCGAGCAGATTTACAAGGTGCGGCATGGCAGTTTTTGCTGGGGCTACTACAAACCAGCTTTGCGCCAAAAGATCATCGTCGTTGGGATGATATATGGGAAGACGGACTGGAAGCTGAAAAGCTAAGGGAAGCATTGCTATCTTTAGAACATGCTTTCCAGTTTGGCCCAGATTCCCCTTCATTTATGCAGGATTTCGAGGCGCTTACGGGAGATAAAGTTCCTGTCGCTTCGTTACTGCCTGAAATTCCCGGCGCTCAAACAACGAAGTTCAATAAAGACCACTTTATTAAGCGTGGCGTGACTGAACACGTATGCCCTCATTGTTCTGCGTTAGCTCTGTTCTCCCTACAGTTAAATGCACCGTCAGGTGGCAAAGGCTATCGCACCGGTTTGCGCGGCGGTGGGCCGATGACGACGCTGATTGAATTACAGGAATATCAGGGCAATCAACAAACACCCTTGTGGCGCAAACTGTGGCTCAACGTGATGCCGCAGGATGAATCTGACTTACCGCTACCCAAAAAATTTGACGATCTGGTTTTCCCCTGGCTTGGCCCGACGCGTACCAGTGAACTGGCCGGTGCGGTGGTAACTGATGATCAGGTCAACAAACTCCAGGCGTACTGGGGAATGCCTCGGCGCATACGTGTTGATTTTAATACCACGACAGTCGGCAACTGCGATATTTGCGGTGAGCAGAGCGATGCGCTCCTGAGCCTGATGACGACCAAAAATTACGGTGCGAATTATGCCATGTGGCAGCATCCCTTAACGCCCTACCGTGTACCACTTAAAGAGGGCGGCGAGCTTTACTCGGTCAAGCCACAACCGGGCGGTTTAATCTGGCGCGACTGGTTAGGTCTTATCGAAACGGGTAAGTCAGAAAACAATACGGAATTTCCCGCGCTGGTGGTGAAACTCTTTAATGCCAGCAGTCTGAAACAGGCAAAAGTGGGCCTGTGGGGATTTGGCTATGATTTCGACAACATGAAAGCGCGCTGTTGGTACGAACACCATTTCCCGCTACTGCTCAATAAAAAAGAAGGCCAGATACCAAAGCTGCGGCTGGCTGCGCAAACGGCTTCACGGATTCTAAGTCTGTTACGGAGTGCATTGAAAGAAGCATGGTTCTCCGATCCAAAAGGTGCACGGGGTGATTTCAGTTTTGTGGATATCGACTTCTGGAACAAAACTCAGCATCGCTTCCTGAGGTTAGTGCGTCAAATTGAAGAAGGTCAGGAGGCGGATGAATTACTCAGCAAATGGCAAAAGGAAATGTGGTTATTCGCGCGTCAGGATTTTGACGAGCGGGTATTCACTAATCCTTATGAGCCCGTTGATTTGAAACGCGTCATGACCGCGCGCAAGAAATATTTTACAACATCGGCGGAGAAGCAAAGTGCTAAAGCCGCCAGGGAGAAAAAGCAGGAGGCTGCTGAATGAGTATTGTAAAAGAGGAGCACAAAGCCACGCTGCGCAAATGGCACGAGGAATTGCAGGAAAAACGCGGCAATCGTGCCAGTCTGCGGCGTAGTACGACGGTTAATGATGTTTGTTTGTCAGAAGGGTTTCGTTCTCTGCTAATGCAGACCCACACGTTGTGGAAAGTTGAAGCGCAAGAGTGGCGTTTTACCGCACTGGCACTGGTCGCTGCAGTTAGCGCCAATGTAAAAGCCATTGATGAACGGCAGCCTTTTGCCGCGCAGCTGGCGGCAGTAATGTCAGAAGGGCGGTTTTCGCGCCTGTCGGCAGTAAAAACGCCGGATGATTTACTGCGCCAGTTACGTCGCGCGGTCAAATTATTAAACGGTTCCGTCAATCTTATCTCTTTGGCAGACGATATTTTCCGCTGGTGCCAGGAGAGTGACGACCTGCTCAACCATCACCGCCGTCAGCAGCGGCCAACAGAATTTATCCGTATCCGCTGGGCGCTGGAATATTACCAGGCTGGCGACGCCGATAACGAACAAAATTAATAAAGGACTATCTCATGACGACATTTATTCAGCTCCATTTGTTAACCGCTTACCCTGCAGCCAATCTTAACCGTGATGACACCGGTGCGCCGAAAACCGTGGTGCTGGGTGGAGCAACGCGTCTGCGCGTTTCCTCGCAAAGTCTGAAACGTGCGTGGCGCACTTCTGCACTTTTTGAACAGGCGCTGGCGGGCCATATTGGTATTCGTAGTGGGCGTATCGCGCGCGAGGCAGCAACTATCATGATTGAGAAAGGAATCGAAGAAAAAAAAGCCATCGAATGGGCGGCAGATATTGCCGATTATCTTGGTAAAGCCAAAAAAGACAAAAAACCAAAAGATCCGCTCACTAACGCTGAAACTGAACAGCTCGTCCATATCAGCCCGGCAGAATTTGACGCCGTAAAAGCGCTGGCCCATCAACTGGCAGAAGAAAAGCGCGCGCCAAAAGAGGACGATCTCGCTTTGTTACGTAAAGACCGCATGGCGGTAGATATCGCCATGTTTGGTCGTATGCTGGCGAATAAACCCGAGTTTAATGTTGAAGCCGCCTGTCAGGTCGCGCACGCGTTTGGTGTCAGTGAAACGATTGTCGAAGATGATTTTTTCACCGCCGTTGATGATTTGCGCCAGGTCTCTGAAGATGCTGGTGCAGGGCATCTTGGTGAAACTGGATTTGGTTCTGCGCTGTTCTACACCTATATCTGCATTGATAAAGATCTGCTGGTCGAAAACCTCGGCGGTGACGAAGCATTAGCTAATCAGACCCTGCGCGCCTTTACGGAAGCAGCGTTTAAAGTTTCCCCAACCGGTAAACAAAACAGCTTTGCCAGCCGTGCCTACGCCTCCTGGGCGCTGGCAGAAAAAGGCACCGAACAACCGCGTTCTCTGGCGGCGGCTTTCTATGAACCCATTAATGGCACACGTCAGTTAGATGTGGCAGTGCAGCGTATTACAACGCTTCGCGAAAACATGAATACGGTTTACGAACAGAAGACCGAATGCGCAAGTTTTGACGTGATGAACAAACAGGGAAGCATGAAGGACGTGCTGGACTTTATCTGCGCGTAAGGGGCGGCTTATGAGCCAATATCTGATTTTTCAGCTTCATGGGCCAATGGCATCCTGGGGCGTTGATGCACCCGGTGAGGTGCGTCATACCCATGAACTGCCTTCGCGTTCAGCATTGCTGGGGCTGCTGGCTGCCGGGGTAGGGATACGGCGTGATGACACCGAATGCTTAAACGCGTTTAATCGCCACTATTCACTGGTGGTTTGCGCCAGCCGTAACCCGCGCTGGGCACGGGATTATCACACGGTCCAGATGCCAAAAGAGGTGCGTAAAGCGCGTTATTTCAGCCGTCGCGAAGAGTTGAGCGCCCCTGATCTTCTAAGCGCGATTATCTCCCGGCGCGACTACTACACCGATGCCTGGTGGATGGTGGCCGTGGCAACAACAGCTGATGCGCCTTACAGCCTCGAACAGTTGCAGGAAGGTTTACGCCATCCGGTTTTTCCGCTTTATCTGGGGCGAAAAAGCCATCCGCTGGCATTACCCCTTGCGCCGTTACTGCTTGAAGGTAACGCGTCTGATGCCTTACGTAACGCATACCAACAGTATCAGGATCGTTTCCACGAACTGAAAGTCTCACTCCCGAAACTTCAGGATGAATGCTGGTGGGAAGGGGAGCACGATGGCCTGGTCTCGAGCAAAATATTACGCCGCCGGGATGTTCCTTTAAATCGTCAGCAGTGGCTGTTTGGGGAACGCACCGTCAATCAGGGGCCGTGGCTCAGCAAGGAGGAACCATGTACCTCTCAAGAATAACCTTACATACCGGCCAGCTTTCGCCTGCGCAGTTACTGCATCTGGTGGATCGCGGTGAATATGTGATGCATCAGTGGCTGTGGGATCTTTTTCCTGGCGGCAAAGAAAGGCAATTTCTTTATCGTCGGGAAGAACTCCAGGGCGCGTTTCGCTTTTTTGTCCTGTCGCAGGAACGCCCGGCGGAAAGTGAAATGTTCACCATCGAATGCCGGTCATTTGCGCCGGAGCTGCGTACCGGACAATCCCTTTGTTTCAACCTGCGGGCGAATCCAACAGTCTGTAAAGCGGGTAAGCGCCACGATCTGCTGATGGAGGCGAAACGGCAGGTGAGGGGGCAGGCGGAAGGAAGTGATGTCTGGTTGCATCAACAACAGGCGGTGCTGGGCTGGCTGGCTGCGCAGGGAGAGAGAAGTGGTTTTACACTGCTGGATACCTCGGTCGATGCCTACCGACAACAGCAACTGCGGCGGGAAAATGCCCGGCAACTGATCCAGTTCAGTAGCGTGGATTATACGGGGATGCTGACGGTCACCGAGCCAGGGTTATTTCTGCAACGTCTCTGCCTGGGGTATGGCAAAAGCCGGGCGTTCGGCTGTGGTCTGATGTTAATCAAACCCGGAGCAGAGGCGTGACGTTTGTACCACTGAGTCCGATCCCATTAAAAGATCGCACCTCCATGATCTTCCTCCAGTACGGTCAGATCGACGTACTGGATGGCGCTTTCGTGCTGATCGACAAAACAGGGATCCGCACGCATATTCCGGTGGGATCGGTCGCTTGCATAATGCTCGAACCAGGAACGAGAGTTTCCCACGCGGCGGTGCATCTGGCCGCCACGGTGGGGACACTGCTGGTCTGGGTCGGTGAAGCGGGCGTTCGCGTTTACTCCCCCGGACAACCTGGAGGGGCGCGGGCAGATAAATTACTCTACCAGGCAAAGCTGGCTTTAACGGAAGATCTACGGTTGAAGGTGGTGCGCAAAATGTATGAATTACGTTTTCGTGAACCACCGCCAGCTCGCCGTTCAGTGGAGCAGCTACGGGGAATTGAGGGAGCCCGAGTACGCCAGACCTATGCATTACTGGCGAAGCAATATGGTGTGAAATGGAATGGTCGCAACTACGATCCTAAAGACTGGGAAAAAGGCGATGTTGTGAATCGCTGCATCAGTGCTGCCACATCATGCCTGTACGGTATATCTGAAGCGGCGGTATTAGCCGCGGGATATGCGCCCGCTATTGGATTTATCCATAGTGGCAAACCGCTTTCATTTGTTTATGACATAGCCGATATCATTAAATTTGATTTGGTTGTGCCAAAGGCATTTGAAATAGCGGCGAGGCAACCCGCAGAACCAGATAAAGAAGTCAGGTTGGCCTGTCGCGATATTTTCCGTAGCACTAAGTTAACGGGCAAATTAATCCCGTTAATTGAGGAAGTCCTTGCCGCCGGTGAAATTGAACCACCACAACCCGCGCCGGATATGTTACCGCCAGCTATCCCGGAACCTGAAACGCTGGGTGATAGTGGTCACCGGGGGCGCAGCGGATGAGCATGGTCGTGGTTGTTACAGAAAATGTCCCGCCGCGCTTACGTGGACGGCTCGCGATCTGGCTACTGGAAGTGCGTGCTGGTGTTTATGTTGGTGATACATCCAAACGTATTCGGGAGATGATCTGGCAGCAAATCTCCCAACTGGCAGGTTGCGGAAATGTGGTCATGGCCTGGGCGACCAATACCGAGTCGGGTTTTGAATTTCAGACCTGGGGTGAAAACAGACGTATTCCGGTGGATTTGGATGGGTTACGGTTGGTTTCGTTTCTTCCTGTTGAGAATCAATAAGTTACCCGTTCTTTAAAAATAAGGAAATGTTTGAATTTAGTTGGTAGATTGTTGATGTGGAATAAAATTGTTTAAAAACAGATACGTATGCTTAGTGTGTTCCCCGCGCCAGCGGGGATAAACCGGACTCTCGCAGGTTGTGTGCGTGGCCCCGCGCGTGTTCCCCGCGCCAGCGGGGATAAACCGAGACGAAATTCGGTATTGAGATTCAGACCGCAGTGTTCCCCGCGCCAGCGGGGATAAACCGTCAAGGAGCATTAGAATAACTTAAATGGAAAAGTGTTCCCCGCGCCAGCGGGGATAAACCGGATTTATTTTCCTGCCGTTTTAGTGATGATAAGTGTTCCCCGCGCCAGCGGGGATAAACCGCTCTCGGTTCTGGGGTACTGTTACCCATAACTGAGCTCCCCCGCGTCAGCGGGGGAACTCCCAACTCCCATTTTCAAACGCCTCATGACGCCTTCGCCAGTTCCTTCACCAGCGGTAGCATTATCCGCATAACGTCACGGCAGCGACGTTCTATTCTTCCAGGAAGCGCCTTATCAATATGCTGTTGATTATCAAGCCTTACATCATGCCAGCTATTTCCCGCCGGGAAGGCCGGTGTTTTTGCGCGTTGCTGATAACCATCCTTATTTCCAAGATTCCAGTTGGTCGCCTCCACCGAAAGTACCGCAATACCGGCTTTGTCGAAAACTTCTGCATCGTTACAACACCCGGTGCCTTTCGGATAGTTTTTATTCAAACCTGGATTTGTTGTCGCTGCAATCCCATGATTACGCGCAATTGCCAGCGCTCGATCACGGGTTAATTTCCTGACAGCTTCTGGTGTATTTACGCCACTATTAAAATAAAGCTTATCGCCCACGATCAAATTATCGAGATTAATCACCAGCAGGGTATTTTTCTTTTCAGTATCGCTCATGCGCTTGAGTAAATTCTCAGCACCTAATTTCCCTTCCTCTTCACCACTGGTGGCAATAAAACGAATCCCATACTCAGTCGGAATATCTTTCAGGCGCTCTGCCAGTTCAAGCATAACACCAAGGCCTGCGGCATTATCATCCACACCTTGTAATGTTAACCCCCCAAGGTTGGCATCAATATCTGCATCGCTTTGCGGAGCATAGGTATCAAGATGCGCCATGATGATGATTTGCTGGGGCACTTTTCCTTCATGAGCGGCAATCACCGTACTTCCTGTCACGTTATGCCAGCTTTTACGCTTGTTTTTATCGGTGAAGATATAACGGCTATTAAATGTCCGAATATCGCTGCGATAACCCATCTGTTGAAACTGCTGATTGATATAATCGGCAGATAACATTTCTGCAGGAGTTCCGGTCATGCGTCCCGGAAAGAAAGTAGCAATATGTCGTGCCTGTGTATTAGCAAAATCACCAGGTTTAGGTGACGAGGCGTGTACGGGGAGAATAAAGCATACGCCGAGCGCCAGGGCAGCGGTACGGTGGCGCAATGCGGAAAACATAGTGAGTCCTTAAATACCATGCAAATTTTTTTACCGCCATAGTATGAAACTGCCGCTGCGCTAAAACAATTTCAAATCTTCCTAAACGCCCGAAATCCGGTGCCTTAAGCACTTTTTGATATTAGCTTTGCCAAATCGTTATTCCGTTAAGGAACTACTCATTCTAATTGGTAATTTCATTCGTTCTCTTACGCTCCCTATAGTCGAAACATCTGATGGCAAGAAAATAGCGGTATTGCAAAGGAACGGTTATGGATCAAAAACGACTTACTCACCTGCGGCAACTGGAGGCGGAAAGCATCCACATTATTCGTGAGGTGGCGGCAGAATTCTCAAATCCGGTGATGCTCTACTCTATCGGTAAAGATTCCAGCGTCATGCTGCATCTGGCGCGCAAGGCGTTTTATCCGGGTACGCTGCCTTTCCCTCTGCTGCATGTTGATACTGGCTGGAAATTCCGCGAGATGTATGAGTTTCGCGATCGTACGGCTAAAGCCTATGGCTGCGAGTTGCTGGTGCATAAAAACCCGGAAGGCGTGGCGATGGGGATTAATCCATTCGTACACGGCAGCGCAAAACATACCGATATTATGAAAACCGAAGGTTTGAAGCAGGCGTTGAACAAGTACGGTTTTGATGCCGCCTTCGGTGGCGCACGTCGTGACGAAGAGAAATCCCGCGCTAAGGAGCGAATCTACTCTTTCCGTGACCGCTTCCATCGCTGGGACCCGAAAAATCAGCGCCCGGAGCTGTGGCACAACTACAACGGGCAAATTAACAAAGGCGAAAGTATCCGCGTTTTCCCGCTCTCTAACTGGACCGAGCAGGATATCTGGCAATACATCTGGCTGGAAAATATCGACATTGTCCCGCTGTATCTCGCTGCTGAACGTCCGGTTCTGGAACGCGACGGTATGTTGATGATGATTGATGACAACCGTATCGACCTGCAACCGGGCGAAGTGATTAAAAAACGGATGGTGCGTTTCCGTACGCTGGGCTGCTGGCCGCTGACCGGCGCGGTGGAGTCAAATGCGCAAACACTGCCGGAAATCATCGAAGAGATGCTGGTTTCCACCACCAGTGAACGTCAGGGGCGCGTGATTGACCGCGACCAGGCGGGATCCATGGAGCTGAAAAAACGTCAGGGGTATTTTTAAGATGAACACCGTACTTGCACAACAAATCGCCAATGAAGGCGGCGTCGAAGCCTGGATGATTGCGCAACAACATAAAAGCCTGCTGCGTTTTCTGACCTGTGGTAGCGTCGATGACGGCAAAAGTACCCTGATTGGTCGCCTGCTGCACGATACCCGCCAAATCTACGAAGATCAGCTCTCATCACTGCATAACGACAGTAAACGTCACGGCACCCAGGGCGAAAAACTGGATCTGGCCCTGCTGGTGGACGGCCTGCAAGCTGAGCGTGAACAGGGCATCACCATTGATGTGGCTTACCGCTATTTCTCCACCGAGAAGCGTAAATTTATAATCGCCGATACCCCTGGGCACGAGCAGTACACCCGCAATATGGCGACTGGCGCATCGACATGCGAACTGGCGATCTTACTGATCGATGCCCGTAAAGGCGTGCTCGATCAAACGCGTCGTCACAGTTTTATCTCCACGCTGTTGGGTATCAAACATCTGGTCGTGGCGATCAACAAAATGGATCTGGTGGATTACAGCGAAGAGACGTTCACCCGCATTCGTGAAGATTATCTGACCTTTGCCGAGCAGTTGCCGGGTAATCTGGATATTCGCTTTGTGCCGCTCTCCGCGCTGGAAGGCGACAACGTGGCTTCGCAAAGTGAAAGTATGCCGTGGTACAGCGGTCCGACACTGCTCGAAGTGCTGGAAACCGTGGAAATCCAGCGAGTGGTGGATGCTCAGCCAATGCGCTTTCCGGTGCAGTACGTTAACCGCCCGAATCTCGATTTTCGTGGCTACGCCGGAACGCTGGCATCCGGTCGCGTGGAAGTCGGGCAACGTGTCAAAGTGCTGCCCTCTGGTGTGGAATCAAACGTCGCGCGGATCGTGACCTTTGATGGCGATCGCGAAGAAGCCTTTGCCGGAGAAGCGATCACCCTGGTGCTGACGGATGAGATCGACATCAGCCGTGGCGATCTGCTGCTGGCGGCAGACGAAGCGTTACCGGCTGTGCAGAGCGCGTCGGTGGATGTGGTATGGATGGCAGAACAGCCGCTTTCCCCGGGCCAGAGTTACGACATCAAAATTGCCGGTAAGAAGACGCGTGCCCGTGTTGATGGTATTCGCTATCAGGTTGATATTAATAACCTTACTCAACGCGAAGTTGAAAATCTGCCGCTAAACGGCATTGGTTTGGTGGATCTCACTTTTGACGAGCCGCTGGTGTTAGATCGTTATCAGCAAAACCCGGTTACTGGTGGTCTGATTTTTATCGATCGCCTGAGCAATGTGACCGTGGGTGCCGGTATGGTGCACGAGCCAGTTAGCCAGGCTACTGCTGTGCCATCTGAATTCAGTGCATTCGAGCTGGAATTGAATGCCCTGGTCCGTCGTCATTTCCCGCACTGGGGTGCGCGCGATTTACTGGGAGATAAATAATGGCGCTGCATGACGAAAACGTCGTCTGGCATAGCCATCCGGTCACAGTGCAACAACGCGAGCAACACCACGGTCATCGTGGTGTAGTGCTGTGGTTTACCGGCCTCTCCGGGTCCGGTAAATCCACGGTCGCCGGGGCGCTGGAGGAGGCGTTACATAACCTTGGTGTCAGTACGTATTTGCTGGATGGCGACAACGTCCGCCACGGCTTATGCAGCGATCTCGGTTTTAGCGATGCCGATCGTAAAGAGAATATCCGTCGCGTCGGTGAAGTGGCGAATTTAATGGTTGAAGCTGGACTGGTGGTGCTGACCGCGTTTATCTCGCCACACCGCGCCGAACGCCAGATGGTTCGCGAACGCGTAGGAGAAGGGCGTTTTATCGAAGTGTTTGTCGATACGCCGCTGGCGATTTGCGAGGCCCGCGATCCAAAAGGCTTATATAAGAAAGCACGTGCCGGTGAACTGCGTAACTTTACGGGAATAGATTCCGTTTACGAAGCACCTGAATCGGCAGAAATTCATCTCAATGGTGAACAATTAGTAACAAATTTGGTACAGCAATTATTAGATCTGTTGAGACAGAACGATATTATCAGATCCTGAGACACCACCGGGTTTCCATGCCCGGTCCGTCAAAGTTACAGGATCAAATATGCGTAATAGCCATAACATTACACTAACAAATAACGACAGCCTTACTGAGGATGAAGAAACCACATGGTCACTGCCAGGTGCTGTGGTTGGTTTTGTCTCCTGGTTATTTGCGCTGGCGATGCCGATGTTGATTTATGGCTCTAACACGCTGTTCTTCTTTATCTACACCTGGCCTTTCTTTCTGGCACTGATGCCTGTCGCGGTGGTGGTGGGGATTGCGCTGCATTCATTGATGGACGGAAAGCTACGCTACAGTATTGTTTTCACCCTGGTGACAGTCGGCATTATGTTTGGCGCACTGTTTATGTGGCTACTGGGCTAATTTGTACTTTCCCGTCTCCTCTGTTCATAATTCAAACCGTAACGAATAATGAGATTATGTTCTGCACGCCCTGGGTATACGTAACAATGGACAAATGTGGTACATTTGCCCGCGTTGTCGCGGTATCCCCAACAGAGGATGTAGAGTCGTCTTCGGATGCATGGGATGATGATGCCGTTTTTCAGGGGGCAGGATGGGTAAACTAACGCTGCTGTTGCTGGCTATTCTGGTCTGGCTACAGTATTCGCTGTGGTTCGGTAAGAACGGTATACATGACTATACCCGCGTCAATGATGATGTGGCGGCACAGCAAGCTACAAACGCGAAACTTAAAGCGCGAAACGATCAACTTTTTGCCGAAATTGACGATCTCAATGGCGGCCAGGAGGCGCTCGAAGAGCGTGCGCGTAATGAACTCAGCATGACCAGGCCGGGCGAAACTTTTTATCGTCTGGTGCCTGACGCGTCGAAACGCGCACAGTCTGCGGGGCAAAACACTCGATAAATCAGCCCGGGAATTAACATGGCAACCACTCATTTGGATGTTTGCGCCGTGGTTCCGGCGGCCGGATTTGGCCGTCGAATGCAAACGGAATGTCCTAAGCAATATCTCTCAATCGGTAATCAAACCATTCTTGAACACTCGGTGCATGCGCTGCTGGCGCATCCCCGGGTGACTCGTGTCGTCATTGCCATAAGTCCTGGCGATAGCCGCTTTGCACAACTTCCTCTGGCGAATCATCCGCAAATCACCGTTGTAGATGGCGGTAATGAGCGTGCCGATTCCGTGCTGGCAGGTCTGAAAGCCGCTGACGGCGCGCAGTGGGTATTGGTGCATGACGCCGCTCGTCCTTGTCTGCATCAGGATGACCTTGCGCGATTGTTGGCGTTGAGCGAAACCAGTCGCACAGGGGGGATCCTCGCCGCACCGGTGCGCGATACCATGAAACGTGCCGAACCGGGCAAAAATGCCATTGCTCATACCGTTGATCGCAACGGCTTATGGCACGCGCTGACGCCGCAATTTTTCCCTCGTGAGCTGTTACATGACTGTCTGACGCGCGCTTTAAATGAAGGTGCGACTATTACCGACGAAGCCTCGGCGCTGGAATATTGCGGATTCCATCCGCAGTTGGTCGAAGGCCGCGCGGATAACATTAAAGTCACGCGTCCGGAAGATTTGGCACTGGCCGAGTTTTACCTCACCCGAACCATCCATCAGGAGAATACATAATGCGAATTGGACACGGTTTTGACGTACACGCCTTTGGCGGTGAAGGCCCAATTATCATTGGTGGCGTACGCATTCCTTACGAAAAAGGATTGCTGGCGCATTCTGATGGCGACGTGGCGCTCCATGCGTTGACCGATGCATTGCTTGGCGCGGCGGCGCTGGGGGATATCGGCAAACTGTTCCCGGATACCGATCCGGCATTTAAAGGTGCCGATAGCCGCGAGCTGCTACGCGAAGCCTGGCGTCGTATTCAGGCGAAGGGTTATACCCTTGGCAACGTCGATGTCACTATCATCGCTCAGGCACCGAAGATGTTGCCGCACATTCCACAAATGCGCGTGTTTATTGCCGAAGATCTCGGCTGCCATATGGATGATGTTAACGTGAAAGCCACTACTACGGAAAAATTAGGATTTACCGGGCGTGGGGAAGGGATTGCCTGTGAAGCGGTGGCGCTACTCATTAAGGCAACAAAATGATTGAGTTTGATAATCTCACTTACCTCCACGGTAAACCGCAAGGTACCGGGCTGCTGAAAGCCAATCCGGAAGACTTTGTGGTGGTGGAAGATTTGGGCTTTGAGCCTGATGGTGAAGGTGAGCATATTCTGGTTAGAATCCTCAAAAACGGCTGTAATACCCGTTTTGTGGCGGATGCACTGGCGAAATTCCTGAAAATTCATGCCCGTGAAGTCAGCTTCGCTGGGCAAAAAGACAAACATGCTGTTACGGAACAGTGGTTATGCGCTCGCGTGCCAGGCAAAGAGATGCCCGATCTCAGTGCTTTTCAACTGGAAGGTTGTCAGGTGCTGGAGTATGCGCGGCACAAGCGTAAGCTGCGTTTAGGGGCGCTGAAAGGTAACGCTTTTACCCTGGTTCTGCGCGAAGTGAGCAATCGTGATGACGTTGAACAACGTCTGATCGATATTTGCGTAAAAGGTGTACCGAACTACTTTGGTGCCCAACGTTTTGGTATTAGCGGCAGCAACTTGCAGGGTGCGCTGCGCTGGGCGCAAACCAATACTCCGGTGCGTGATCGCAATAAACGGAGTTTTTGGTTGTCGGCAGCCCGCAGTGCGTTGTTTAATCAGATTGTTGCTGAGCGCCTCAAAAAAGCAGACGTTAATCAAGTTGTTGACGGCGATGCGCTACAATTAGCCGGACGTGGCAGCTGGTTTGTTGCCTCCAATGAAGAACTGGCGGAATTACAGCGTCGCGTCAACGATAAAGAGCTGATGATTACTGCTGCATTGCCGGGCAGTGGCGAATGGGGAACTCAGCGTGAAGCGCTGGCATTCGAACAAGCCGCTGTCGCCGAAGAAACTGAATTACAAGCCTTACTGGTGCGCGAAAAAGTTGAAGCCGCGCGCAGAGCGATGCTGCTGTATCCGCAACAATTAAGCTGGAACTGGTGGGATGACGTCACCGTAGAAATCCGTTTCTGGCTTCCAGCGGGAAGTTTTGCAACCAGCGTTGTCAGGGAACTTATCAACACAACAGGTGATTATGCGCATATTGCTGAGTAATGATGACGGGGTACATGCACCCGGTATACAAACGCTGGCGAAAGCCTTGCGTGAGTTTGCTGACGTTCAGGTGGTCGCCCCCGATCGTAACCGCAGCGGCGCTTCAAATTCTCTGACACTGGAATCCTCCTTGCGCACGTTTACCTTTGAAAATGGTGATATTGCTGTGCAAATGGGAACCCCGACCGATTGCGTCTATCTTGGCGTGAATGCTCTGATGCGTCCGCGCCCGGACATTGTTGTGTCGGGGATTAACGCCGGGCCGAATCTGGGGGATGATGTTATCTATTCCGGTACGGTAGCCGCCGCGATGGAGGGCCGTCATTTAGGATTTCCGGCGCTTGCTGTCTCGCTTGACGGGCATAAACATTACGACACTGCCGCGGCGGTAACCTGTTCCATTTTGCGAGCTCTGTGTAAAGAGCCGTTGCGCACCGGGCGTATTCTCAATATTAACGTACCGGATTTACCGTTGGATCAAATCAAAGGTATTCGCGTGACGCGCTGCGGTACCCGACATCCGGCAGATCAGGTGATCCCGCAGCAAGATCCGCGCGGCAATACGCTGTACTGGATTGGCCCGCCGGGTGGTAAGTGCGATGCCGGTCCGGGGACCGATTTTGCTGCGGTCGATGAGGGCTATGTCTCTATCACGCCGCTGCATGTGGATTTAACTGCGCATAGCGCGCAAGATGTGGTTTCAGACTGGTTAAACAGCGTGGGAGTTGGCACGCAATGGTAAGCAGACGCGTACAAGCACTTCTGGATCAATTACGTGCGCAAGGTATTCAGGATGAGCAGGTGCTGAATGCACTTGCCGCCGTGCCGCGTGAAAAATTCGTTGATGAAGCGTTTGAACAAAAAGCCTGGGACAATATCGCCTTGCCGATAGGTCAGGGGCAGACAATTTCGCAGCCGTATATGGTGGCGCGAATGACCGAATTACTCGAGCTGACGCCGCAGTCGCGGGTGCTGGAAATTGGCACCGGTTCGGGATATCAAACGGCAATCCTGGCGCATCTTGTCCAGCATGTTTGCTCGGTTGAACGGATTAAAGGCTTGCAGTGGCAGGCGCGTCGCCGCCTGAAAAACCTTGATTTACATAATGTTTCAACCCGTCATGGCGATGGATGGCAAGGTTGGCAGGCACGTGCGCCGTTTGACGCTATCATTGTTACGGCGGCACCGCCGGAAATTCCAACTGCGCTAATGACGCAGCTGGACGAAGGCGGGATTCTCGTCTTACCCGTAGGGGAGGAGCACCAGTATTTGAAACGGGTGCGTCGTCGGGGAGGCGAATTTATTATCGATACCGTGGAGGCCGTGCGCTTTGTCCCTTTAGTGAAGGGTGAGCTGGCTTAAAACGTGAGGAAATACCTGGATTTTTCCTGGTTATTTTGCCGCAGGTCAGCGTATCGTGAACATCTTTTCCAGTGTTCAGTATGGTGCCTTGCACGGTAATTATGTCACTGGTTATTAACCAATTTTTCTTGGGGGATAAATGAGCGCGGGAAGCCCAAAATTCACCGTTCGCCGCATTGCGGCTTTGTCACTGGTTTCGCTATGGCTGGCAGGCTGTTCTGACACTTCAAATCCACCGGCACCGGTCAGCTCCGTTAATGGCAATGCGTCTGCAAACACCAATTCTGGTATGTTGATTACGCCGCCGCCGAAAATGGGGACGACGTCTACAACGCAGCAACCGCAAATTCAGCCGGTACAGCAGCCACAAATTCAATCTGCACAACAACCGCAAATCCAGCCAGTGCAGCCAGTAGCTCAGCAGCCGGTACAGATGGAAAACGGACGCATCGTCTACAACCGTCAGTATGGGAACATTCCGAAAGGCAGTTATAGCGGCAGTACATACACCGTGAAAAAAGGCGACACACTTTTCTATATCGCCTGGATTACTGGCAATGATTTCCGTGACCTTGCTCAGCGCAACAATATTCAGGCACCATACGCGCTGAATGTAGGTCAGACCTTACAGGTGGGTAATGCTTCCGGTACGCCAATCACTGGTGGAAATGCCATTACCCAGGCCGATGCAGCAGAGCAAGGAGTTGTGATCAAGCCTGCACAAAATTCCACCGTTGCTGTTGCGTCGCAACCGACAATTACGTATTCTGAGTCTTCGGGTGAACAGAGTGCTAACAAAATGTTGCCGAACAACAAGCCAACTGGGACCACGGTCACAGCGCCTGTAACGGTACCAACAGCAAGCACAACCGAGCCGACTGTCAGCAGTACATCAACCAGTGCGCCTATCTCCACCTGGCGCTGGCCGACTGAGGGCAAAGTGATCGAAACCTTTGGTGCTTCTGGGGGGGGCAACAAGGGGATTGATATCGCAGGCAGCAAAGGACAGGCAATTATCGCGACCGCAGATGGCCGCGTTGTTTATGCCGGTAACGCGCTGCGCGGCTACGGTAATCTGATTATCATCAAACATAATGATGATTACCTGAGTGCCTACGCCCATAACGACACAATGCTGGTCCGGGAACAACAAGAAGTGAAGGCGGGGCAAAAAATAGCGACTATGGGTAGCACCGGAACCAGTTCAACACGCTTGCATTTTGAAATTCGTTACAAGGGGAAATCCGTAAACCCGCTGCGCTATTTGCCGCAGCGATAAATCGGCGGAACCAGGCTTTTGCTTGAATGTTCCGTCAAGGGATCACGGGTAGGAGCCACCTTATGAGTCAGAATACGCTGAAAGTTCATGATTTAAATGAAGATGCGGAATTTGATGAGAACGGAGTTGAGGTTTTTGACGAAAAGGCCTTAGTAGAAGAGGAACCCAGTGATAACGATTTGGCCGAAGAGGAACTGTTATCGCAAGGGGCCACACAGCGTGTGTTGGACGCGACTCAGCTTTACCTTGGTGAGATTGGTTATTCACCACTGTTAACGGCCGAAGAAGAAGTTTATTTTGCGCGTCGCGCACTGCGAGGAGATGTTGCCTCCCGCCGCCGGATGATCGAGAGTAACTTGCGTCTGGTGGTAAAAATTGCCCGCCGTTATGGCAATCGTGGTCTGGCTTTGCTGGATCTTATCGAAGAGGGCAACCTGGGGCTGATCCGCGCGGTAGAGAAGTTTGACCCGGAACGTGGTTTCCGCTTCTCAACATACGCAACCTAGTGGATTCGCCAGACGATCGAACGGGCGATTATGAACCAAACCCGTACTATTCGTTTGCCGATTCACATCGTAAAGGAGCTGAACGTTTACCTGCGAACCGCACGCGAGTTGTCCCATAAACTGGACCACGAACCAAGTGCGGAAGAGATCGCAGAGCAGCTGGATAAGCCAGTTGATGACGTCAGCCGTATGCTTCGTCTTAACGAGCGCATTACCTCGGTAGACACCCCGCTGGGTGGAGATTCCGAAAAAGCGTTGCTGGACATCCTGGCCGATGAAAAAGAAAACGGCCCGGAAGATACCACGCAAGATGACGATATGAAACAAAGCATCGTCAAATGGCTGTTCGAGCTGAACGCCAAACAGCGTGAAGTGCTGGCACGTCGATTCGGTTTGCTGGGGTACGAAGCGGCAACACTGGAAGATGTAGGTCGTGAAATTGGCCTCACCCGTGAACGTGTTCGCCAGATTCAGGTTGAAGGCCTGCGCCGTTTGCGCGAAATCCTGCAAACGCAGGGGCTGAATATCGAAGCGCTGTTCCGCGAATAAGTAAGCATCTGTCAGAAAGGCCAGTCTCAAGCGAGGCTGGCCTTTTTCTTTTGTCAGCTTAATCTACACGTTGATGGTAACGTCCATCTCTGACGGTAAATTTTTCCCGGCATAGATGACTACTATCGTATTGTCCCGCGTCCATTGGCGTGACACATCGTACAGTCTGATGTAGTCCGTAGTTTTTAATAAACATCACCATATTGCGATTTGGTTTTTTGTGAGTGGTTTCCGTTGTTCTCCAGAGATGGCAGTGAGTTTCGCCTGGTGCAATAAGTTTTACCGGCCATGGCGTTGTGCCACTGCGCCATATTATCCCCGCATCATCAACATCCAATATCGGGCCGAAGAATCCCCAGGGAAGAATTTCATGCAAATTAACGTAACGAAAACAGTCTTCTTTTCCGCAATAGTGATGTGTCACAACCTCATCTGGTGTGCGAAACCAGGTATTTTCATGAAGAAATTCATGGCCAATATTGGCAATTACGGCAATATCGGGTTTGAACCAGAGCTGATCCTTGCCCTGGTCTACTGCTAAGGTGGAAATTACGGGGCGTTCATCAATAAAAGAGAGTAAGCGCGGTATTGATGTCAGGTGTTTTTTTTGCCAACGGTTGATACCCATTTGCTGTGCAGCATGACTGTTTTGCTGCCAATAAAGATAAGACGTTGCTTTTGATTCGCCAGTATAGAAAAACGCATCAGCGGGCAGTGTTGTACGAACAGTTCCTTTGCCTTGAAAACTGACTTCCCGAACAAAAAAATCAAGAAATAACACAGGGCGAGGAAGTTGAATAGGAGTCATTAAATATACCAAACCAATGTCGTAAGGTTGAAAATGATTTCGTTTTTATTCTATTAGTTTGGTAAGTATAAATATGTACCTCAATGTTTACCATGGTTATTCCTGGTGTTGGCTGGAAAAGGTCACAAGTTTGATTAATTACCAGAGCCAGAAGGGATAGTGCCCTTATGGCGTGGGGAACGTCGTCAAGCCCATCCAGGCTTCGTAATCCGGCTCTGTGCTGATAGGTGGGGAATCCTCGGTATTTACTGCGGGAACTTTCACACCATCATCTTGCGCACCAGCTGCATAAACAGCTCCTGCTCTTCTCCACTCAAACGCCCCAAAAATTCCTCATCTACACTGTCGCCAATCGGTATCGCCGCAGCAAGTACCTTTTCTCCTTCGGCAGTCAGCCAGACAAAGCGTCGCCGCTTATCAGCGGTGTCATGTTCACGTCTGACTAAGCCACGATTTTCCATTCTTGCCAACATTTCTGCCAGCGTTGCTTTGGTGCTGACGGCTGCTTCCATCAGTGCCACCTGTTCGATACCAGGTTTATCAGCAATGGCGCGCATCACCGCGTACTGTGGTTTGGTCAGGTCAGGTAACTCGTGCTGCCAGCGGGCCGTATGCTGCTGAAAAAGCTGTCGTAACTGATGGAACGCTTTATTTCGTAACGCCATGTAAACTCCGGGCTAATTCTCTGTCGCTATCATAGCGGTTTTTCAGTGACGAAGAAGATGTTGTTACTTTTCAATCCTTGCCGCTGTGGAAATGAAGGAGTATGTTAATAATAACGTTCGTATACGAACAATTAAGAGAGTAAGCAATGAAACTGATCGTCGGGATGACAGGGGCTACCGGTGCGCCTCTTGGTGTGGCATTACTGCAAGCGCTGCGGGAGATGCCGAATGTCGAGACTCATCTGGTGATGTCGAAGTGGGCGAAAACCACTATTGAACTGGAAACGCCTTACAGCGCTCGCGATGTTGCCGCCCTCGCTGACTTCAGCCATAACCCGGCGGATCAGGCTGCGACCATCTCTTCCGGCTCCTTTCGTACCGACGGCATGATCGTTATTCCATGCAGTATGAAAACGCTCGCCGGTATCCGCGCTGGTTACGCCGATGGTCTCGTAGGGCGCGCGGCGGACGTCGTGCTCAAAGAAGGCCGCAAACTGGTGCTGGTGCCGCGTGAAATGCCGCTTAGCACCATCCATCTCGAAAATATGCTCGCGCTTTCGCACATGGGCGTGGCGATGGTGCCGCCGATGCCTGCCTTTTATAACCATCCCGAAACGGTAGATGACATTGTCCACCACGTGGTAGCCCGCGTGCTGGATCAATTTGGCCTCGAACATCCTCACGCCAGGCGCTGGCAAGGGTTGCCGCAGGCCCGGAATTTTTCTCAGGAGAATGAATAATGGCATTTGATGATTTACGCAGCTTCTTACAGGCGCTTGATGACCACGGCCAGTTACTGAAAATCAGCGAAGAGGTGAATGCCGAGCCGGATCTGGCTGCCGCTGCCAACGCCACCGGGCGCATCGGTGACGGTGCACCGGCGCTGTGGTTTGATAATATTCGCGGCTTTACCGATGCCCGCGTTGCAATGAACACCATCGGTTCCTGGCAGAACCACGCAATTTCCCTCGGCCTGCCGCCAAACACCCCGGTTAAAAAACAGATTGATGAGTTTATCCGCCGCTGGGATAACTTCCCGATAGCCCCGGAGCGCCGTGCGAATCCTGCCTGGGCGCAGAACACCGTCGATGGCGACGAGATCAACCTGTTCGATATTCTGCCGCTGTTTCGTTTAAACGATGGCGATGGCGGTTTCTATCTCGACAAAGCCTGCGTGGTTTCCCGCGATCCGCTCGACTCGGATAACTTCGGCAAGCAGAATGTCGGCATCTACCGCATGGAAGTGAAGGGCAAGCGTAAGCTCGGCCTGCAACCGGTGCCGATGCACGATATCGCCCTGCATCTGCATAAAGCAGAAGAGCGCGGTGAAGATCTGCCGATTGCGATCACGCTCGGTAACGATCCGATCATCACCCTGATGGGCGCCACCCCGCTGAAATACGATCAATCAGAGTACGAAATGGCTGGCGCACTACGCGAAAGCCCGTACCCGATCGCCACCGCCCCGCTGACCGGTTTTGATGTGCCGTGGGGCTCGGAGGTGATCCTCGAAGGGGTAATCGAAAGCCGTAAACGCGAGATTGAAGGGCCGTTCGGTGAATTTACCGGCCACTACTCCGGCGGGCGCAACATGACCGTAGTGCGCATCGATAAAGTCTCTTACCGCACCAAACCGATTTTTGAATCGCTCTATCTCGGTATGCCGTGGACCGAAATCGACTATCTGATGGGGCCAGCCACCTGTGTGCCGCTGTATCAGCAACTGAAAGCCGAGTTCCCGGAAGTGCAGGCGGTGAACGCCATGTACACCCACGGCCTGCTGGCGATTATCTCCACCAAAAAACGCTACGGCGGCTTTGCCCGCGCGGTGGGCCTGCGTGCGATGACCACGCCGCACGGTCTGGGCTACGTGAAGATGGTGATTATGGTCGATGAAGACGTTGATCCGTTCAACCTGCCGCAGGTGATGTGGGCGCTTTCGTCGAAAGTGAACCCGGCAGGGGATCTGGTGCAGTTGCCGAATATGTCAGTACTGGAACTCGACCCTGGCTCAAGCCCGGCGGGGATCACCGATAAGCTGATTATCGACGCCACTACGCCTGTCGCCCCGGACAACCGTGGTCACTACAGCCAGCCGGTGGTGGACTTACCGGAAACCAAAGCCTGGGCTGAAAAACTGACCGCTATGCTGGCCGCACGTAAATAAGGAGAACAAGATGATTTGTCCACGTTGTGCCGATGAACAGATTGAAGTGATGGCGAAATCGCCGGTGAAAGATGTCTGGACGGTCTACCAGTGCCAGCATTGCCTTTATACCTGGCGCGATACTGAACCGCTACGTCGCACCAGCCGCGAACATTATCCCGAAGCCTTCCGTATGACGCAGAAAGATATTGATGACGCGCCAATGGTGCCGAGCATTCCGCCGCTGCTGGCGGCAGATAAGCGTTAAATAAAAGGTCCGACACCCATCGGACCTTTTCGTTGTGCACAGAAAACCCCCAGCTAGGCTGGGGGTTCCGGAAAGCTTTCAGCTTTGAGCCAGTTATTAAAACCCCTTT